>JAUILB010000409.1 GCA_030432815.1 Alphaproteobacteria bacterium
CAAAGTGCCCAGAAAAAGTAAACCTGCCATGTGGCTTCGGCAACAGCCGCAATCTCCCCCGGCGTAAAAAACAGACCCGCCCCGATAATATTTCCGGCGACAACGGAAAAAATTGTAATGCTTCCAAGTTTTCGTTTAAGGCTCATATAATCCTCTAAACAACATGAAGCGGCATGGTCATACAGTGGGCGCCGCCATTTCCTTTAAACAGGGTTTCTGATGGAAATGTCGCTACTTTCCAACCCCGTTTTTCCATCTCACCGGACAGACGTCTTGCTGTTTCAAAACCGATTGCTTTTTTTCCTTCCTGTGTGACCACAAGATTTAGGTGTCCGCCACGCATTTCTTTTTCGTTTATTTCAATGATCTTTATCCCCTGACTTTCAAGATATTCTCCAAACATAATATGGTTTGGATCACTTTTCCCCGCTTCATACAGGCGACAGGGAAGTATATTAAGCGCGGGACTATAACAAACCGCTAGATTGCTATCCAATGTCATATAAAGACCATCAATATGAATATGACCCGGGGGCAGCGGTACCTCGAGGAAATATTTAGCATTTTTGCCCAGTACCAGATTACGCAAATTTCGGGTGCCGGATTGATTTGCACGGTCACATATAGATGCCACAACCGTATCTTCACCGATCATGGTAACACCGCCACCTTCCAGAAAAGACGGGCAATCGATCGAACCAAGAATAGGAACGCCAAGTTTTTTTAACGCGCGCCCGACGATATCCTGATCACCCCATCTTCCAAGAAGATGGGGCCCCATAAGCACGGCACCGGTTTTAAAAACGGCAGCAAGATCACGGGTATAGGTCATATTAGGGCGATGTTTGATATAATTCAGACTATCTTCATCGTTTTTTAGTACATCAGTCAGAAAAACGGGTTCGACACCATGATATCTGAACTGGGAAACCATGACATCATATTCGGACTGGAATACTTCGCGGTTAACGGGTTCATCAAAATTGAAAACTTTTAGATTTTCTTTTGTGACAACATCGATTTCTTCACCCGGACGATGCATCAGGACCGATTTAAGTGTGCCATGTGCGCTTTTTACGCCCCATGAAGGTTGTGCCATTTTTTCCTCCCGCTTTTATTATTGAAAGTAGGCTTATGAAGTGTGGAAAGTCAATCCTTAGCTGTTCACGAAAATTTCATTGATGGTAGCCAAAACCAATCTTTGATGCAGAATAGGTTTGCGTTTATTTGATCAATACTGTTAAGTTCGTCGCCATAATAAATTTCGCAATATTAAAGAGATACCAATGAGCAAAGTTATAGATGTTCATACCCATATGTATACGGCCGGATGGCTTGGTCTGCTTAAACAAAAGGGTGGGCCGGATTTAACGGTTGAAGCCGGGCTCGATAGCCCTGAAACAGTTTGTTATAAGGGCGCAAGCTTTTGTGTGCTTGAACCACCCCATTTTGATTTTGAACTGCGCATAAAAAATATGGAAAAGGCTGGCGTCGATATGGCGGTTGTTTCCATGCCACCCCCCGGTGTGATCTGGGGTAAGGGGGATGTTTGTCTTGAAGCGGCGAGGATGACCAATAATGAATTTGCCAAAGCGCAGAAAGATCACCCGGAACATATCCGGTGGATGGCGGTGCTTCCGTGGGAATATCCTGAAATGGCTGTCGAAGAAATAAAACGTGCCTGTGATTTGGGGGCGGTCGCGGCGATAGTTCATGGCAGCATCAATGGCCGTCATTTAACGGATCCTGATTTTGTTCCCATCTGGCAGGAACTTGATGATCGGGCGCTTCCGGTTCTGGTGCATCCGACATATCCGATCGGTACGGAACTGATGGAACTGGACCGTTATGCGCTTATTGCATCAACCGGATTTATGATTGATACCACCCTTGCAATATCAAAAATGATTTTTGACGGATTTTTTGACCGCTTTCCAAACCTGAAAATTATTGCGTCACACGCAGGAGCGGCACTTCCGTATCT
>JAUILB010000410.1 GCA_030432815.1 Alphaproteobacteria bacterium
TTTGAAAGCTTTGAAAGTGAATTCACCCAGTATGATGATGTTATGACTTTCATATCCGGCAGTGCGAAAGGACCATCGATTGGAATTACAGTAGATGGATATATTGATCAGAAATTTGATGAAATCTCACTCGGTGGTACTATCATACCAGCTTACGGTATTAATTCCCTGCTCAGCAATATACCACTTTTGGGAACAATTCTTGCGGGTGGTAAAGGGGAAGGTGTATTTTCTGCTACCTATAACATGCAAGGTTCGGTTGAAGATCCGAATGTAAACATAAATCCGCTGATGGCACTGGCCCCCGGGATATTCAGGAAAATTTTTGGTGCTATTGGTGGTGGTGATAGCACCCCCACAGCACGTGAAGAAGCTGAAATAGAGGAAGAGGAACAGGCTGCTGCTGCCGATGTTTCACAAGCAGGCATTCCACCGAATTAGGAAACGGCACTTTCAAGCATCGTTACCGTTCCATTATTCGCATCCATTCGCACATTACAGCCAACGGCCATGGTTCGTTTTTCAGGAATATGACCGAACATGGCGCCGATAAAGGCCGGTTTTCCGGCACGTTTGCAATGTTGCTCAAGTATATCCATTAATGTGAAATCACCGTAGCCGCCGTCGCTGTCCACATCCGTCATACCCCCAAATACAATGCCGGCACATTCATCCAGATGACCACCAAGTGCCAGTTGTGTTAGCATCCGGTCAACCCGATAGATGTTTTCCCCGATTTCTTCAATCATAAGGATCCTGTCTTTGATATCAGGAAAATATGGAGTTCCCTGAATGGCGGTAAGCACTGATAGATTGCCACCCACAAGTCGGCCTTCGGCGGTTCCGGGAATGATGGTTTGTATCCGGTTTTGCCTTACTGTCAAGTAATCCCCCTTATCCTGTGGGTTTTCCATGTGCTGTGCATTACCGTCAAACAGGATGTCACGGAAATTTTCTGCGCTAAAACTACTCCAGGCGCTGCCTGCTGTGGGGCCGTGGAATGTTATTAATCCGGTAAACTTATATATAGCATTTAGAAGGGCGGTAATATCACTATACCCGATAAAGGCTTTCGGATTAGCTTTTATCATATCAAAATCAATATATGGCAGCGTACGCGCTGCGCCCCATCCGCCTTTAAGGGCGATGATCGCGTCTACATCGGGGTCAGCAAAGGCCTGATTTATTTCTGCAGCGCGCACTTCGTCCTCTGCAGGGAAATAACCAAACCTGTTTAATGTATTTTCCGCAATTTTGACCTTAAGACCCATTGCTTCTAGCGATTCAATAGAAAGCTGAAGCCGGAATTTATCATATTCAACACCGGCCGGGGCAATGATCATTATTGTGTCGCCACTGGATAAACGTTTCGGTTTAATAACTGAACCTGTTTGTGCAATTGCTGGTGCTGCGAATGTGGAAAGGGCAAGTGTTGTTCCCGCTGCCAGGCTTGTTTTTAAAATTGTGCGTCTGTCCATTTTGATCATTTTGCTCCTTTTTAGGTTTAGGAGATAAATCTATCCATTGGGCAATTGACTTGCAAGCGGGAATTCAGCCTGCTTTCCAAACTATGATGATTATAAAAACCTAATCAGGATTGTGATCGCTAAGGTCAATTCCCCAGACCTGCTGCGCATCAACCCCATATTTTTCTTTTAGTTTAACAAGATCGGGTTTCAGTTTTTCAATAACGGCCTCTTCTTCATCAGGATAAAGTTTAAACCTGCTGTTCTTATCAATCCCGTCGGTTGTTCCGAATTTTTTGTATAATTTTATTCTCAAATTTTCATTCAGCAAAAAATGATAAATCGCCCTTAGCCATTTTATGGAAGAAAAAAAATGATGCAGTCTGTTTGGTGGTGTTTTTGATTTATATGAGTTATAGGATTTACTCAAATCTTCGAATTCATAAGGTGAAATACCAAGAAAACCGGTTATCTCCTGCATTACTTTCTCAGGATCACTGTTTAATTCTTCCAGTGTG
>JAUILB010000411.1 GCA_030432815.1 Alphaproteobacteria bacterium
ACGCAGCCACACTTAATGTCAGAAATCCTGAGCGATTATTGCGCCACCGGTGTTCCGCGCGGACAGGATATTTATGAAATTTCAAGATATTGCTACAACCCTAACTATATGCGCCCCCGTGACAGATTTGATGCCATGAAACAGATGATGTGCGGTGTCATGGAATGCTCAATATTATATGGATGGAAAAACTTAACTTTTGTACAGCACACGGCCATCTCTTCCCATTGTCTGGCCTGCGGATGGGATATGAGACCACTTGGCCTGCCACGGGAAGATCACGGGCTTATATATGCGGCGTTTCAGGTAAATGTAACACTGGAAGGATTGCAGGCTGTTCGAAAGAATGCAGGAAACTTACAACCCGTTCTTAAAATTATACCCGGTATTTCAAGGGTAACCGCAGCTTAGGAGGTTCAGCCATGCAGGATATAAATATTTTATTACTCAGAATTAAATACGCACTTGAATCCATGGACGAAGCCACACGCGATGAGGCTGTAGAATATATCGAAACCATGGCCGCAGGGGCATGGACTTATGACGAAAAATTGGGAGAAAACGATGCCAGATCCATTAATTGAAACACTTGAAAATGATGGCTACGTTTTAATTGAAAATTTAATGGAGCCTAATTTACTGGACAGAGTTACAGACGAAGTAAATTACTGGTTTGAAAAGGCCCCATTATGCCAGGGTGACTTTTATGGCTGGAATACAAAGCGTTTCGGATCCCTGTTTACAAAGGCACCGGCAACGCAGCAACTGGCATTACACCCGACAGTCACACGTGTAATGGATCATTTTCTTGGACCTAATTGCGATTGGTATCAGTTAAATGTTGCACAAGCCGTACGCATTCTGCCCGGTTCGATGCAGCAACCACCGCACCGGGATCAGGATATGTGGCCTTGTGAAAAAAAATTCGAATATATGGTAAATGTTATGTGGGCAATCGATGACTTTACCGAAGAAAACGGGGCAACGATTGTTTACCCCAAAAGCCATACAACAAGTGAAGAATTTGACTACAACACCTATGACTATAAATCTGCAAAAAAGGAAGTTGCAGCTATGCCAAAGGGTTCAGCGTTGGTGTTTCTTGGTTCTCTAATACATGGTGGCGGTGCGAATAAAAGCTTGGCGGGGCGCACTGGCATCATTTTTAGCTACTCTTTAGGGTGGCTTAAAGGTAGTGAGAACCAGTTCCTTACATATCCTCCGGAGGTAGCAAAAAAGCTACCGCCGGGGATACAGGAACTTATTGGCTATAAGATACATATGCCAAATCTTGGCGGCGTTGAAAGTCATTGTCCTTCTGTGTTGCTGAAAGATATTATACCTGAAAATTTACCGGCGATAGATTACTTTCCAAAAGAAATCCAGGACATTATCGATAACATGAAAGCCCAAAACTTACTTGCTTCGTAGATTTTTTAGATTGATGACCGGTATCTAACAATTAATTGTTGTGATATCGGTCTTAAATTTTAAGCAGCCAATTGAACTCCACAAAGGTATTGTTTCCTACCTTATTGCTATTAAAATATTTTATTTCACAAGCCATGCGCTTATCACACAAATTTGTCACCTATTGAAGTGATAATTTTGAATGCTAGTACACATGTAATCTTCAAAAATACATTAGATGATCAGGGATATGCCACCAGTGAGAAATATAATTCCTTGTGTTTCGCTTATATATGCTTTCAAATATATTTTAGAAAAATGATCGGAAAACCTTCAAAAGGGAATGGATGATTTGGAAAAAAAGCTTATAGTTAACATTGTATTAATGATTATTCATGTATGTCACTAACATATAGAAGTGATGGGTTAGAATATGTTGTTATTTGAAAGAATTAAGGATAAATGATGCAACAAAAGATATTGGTTACGGGTGCAGACGGATTTATTGGGTCACATTTGGTGGAGGCGTTAGTAAGAGAAGGATATTCTGTCCGGGCATTATCACTTTACA
>JAUILB010000081.1 GCA_030432815.1 Alphaproteobacteria bacterium
GCTTCCGGGATACCGTCATGTAAGCATTGATGATGTTCGCTCACAATTTGAACAGGACTGGGGGGTGGAACTTGATCCGGAACCGGGTTACCGTATTCCAAACATGTTTGATGCGGCAGTCGCGGGTGATTATAAAGCGATGTATATTCAGGGTGAAGATGTGGCACAGTCTGACCCTAACACACATCATGTGGAAGCCGCCCTTCGTGCGCTTGACTGTCTTATTGTACAGGATCTGTTTCTTAACGAAACCGCACGCTTTGCCCATGTATTCCTGCCGGGAACATCGTTTCTGGAAAAAGATGGCACCTTCACAAACGCTGAGAGGCGGATCAGCCTTGTACGCAAGGTAATGGAGCCGGTCACAGGTATGGATGAATGGGAAATCGCCTGCCGCATTGCACGGGCAATGGGTTATGACATGAGCTATTCGCATCCGTCAGAAATTATGGATGAAATTGCACGTCTTACCCCCACATTTGCAGGTGTCAGTTTCGATCTGATTAATAAAAAAGGATCCGTGCAGTGGCCCTGCAATGACAAAGCACCTGAAGGAACACCGATAATGCATATTGGCGGTTTCGTACGTGGAAAAGGCAACTTTATCCTGACTGAATATATACCGACGACGGAACGAACAAGCCGCAAATTTCCGCTGATCCTGACGACGGGACGCATTTTAAGCCAATATAATGTTGGGGCACAAACCCGGCGGACGAAAAACAACATCTGGCATGACAGGGATATACTTGATATTCATCCACATGATGCTGAACAAAGGGGGATTGTTGATGGAGATATGGTGATGATTCAAAGCCGAATGGGTGAAACCGTTCTTGAAGCCCGCATCACCGAAAATATGCAGCCGGGCGTGGTTTATACAACATTTCATATGCCGGAATCAGGTGCCAATGTGGTAACTACGGATAACAGTGACTGGGCGACATCTTGCCCTGAATATAAGGTCACAGCCGTACAGGTTAGACAAACAAATAAAAAGTCTGACTGGCAGGAAGAATTTGACCATTTTTCCGAAAGCACCCGTCATATTGCGGAATAATTGACGTTGGAATTCTACATTATAGAAGCCATGCTCGGTGCCTTTATGTTTGGTATTGGCGGCATGCTATTCAAACTAAATGCACACGCACATGGGGATGACAATTATTTCTTTTTAGGATTATATACTGTTGGGGCCATATGCTTCCTAATTGATGGATATGAAGAACTCGGCAATTTCGGGGGTATGGCCTACTATATTATGGCTGCAATTGTCGGCCTTGGTTCAGCAGGGGGGAATTATACTTTTTCACAGGGCATGCGCCTTGGTCCGGCGGGGCTGACATCTGCCTTTGCAAAAGCCAATATTGTCATTGTTATTTTAATTTCATCACTTTATTACGGAGAAATCATCTCGCTTTCAGAAGGACTGGGAATATTGTTCTTCTTTGCGGCTATGGTGGTGGTCAATATAAAGGTGGGCGGCAGCACCAAAGAAACCAGCGGCAAATGGTTTTTCATCCTGCTTGCCTGCATTTTGCTTCTGGCCTTTCGAAATGGCGGTCTTAAAGTGGCAAATGAAATGGCACTTTCCGGTGTGCTTGTGATTGCATTTGCCTATATTTACTGTGCGATTTATTTTGCAGCGATTTTGATCAAAAAGGGCGGTCAGTCAAAAGCGCCAAAAGAAACGCGAAAAAAATCCCTTATTTACGGCTCGTCATGCGGTTTTGTGTCATTTGGCGGGTTATATTTTTACGTAACTGCGTTAAAAACCGGCCCGGGCGGGGTTGTTGTTACGATATTTTCTCTGGATATGTTTTTTATTTTGATTATGTCCTATTTATTTTTTGGCGAACGGTTAAACCGAAATCAGAAGATAGGATTTGTCCTGTCAGCAATGGGGCTCGCGCTCATTGGCTTAAAGTAAATGACCGGAACGTTTCTTTTTGGTCTTCAGATAAAAATCGTTATGGTTGTTTGAGGGAAATTTATGTTCGACACGCTCCGATACGGTGATCCCGCAGTCCTGAAGCCCCTTAACTTTATCGGGATTATTGGTTAGTAGGCGAACGGTTTTATATCCCATTTTTTTGAGCATTTGTGCGGCTGGTTCAAAAATACGTTCGTCTGCAAGAAACCCAAGCCGTTCATTTGCATCCACGGTATCAAAGCCCTGATCCTGAAGATGATAGGCGCGAAGTTTGTTTATAAGTCCTATTCCACGCCCTTCCTGTGCAAGATAAAGAAGGATGCCGCCGCCCTGCTCATTCATAAATTTTATCGCGCCGCGAAGCTGTTCACCGCAGTCACATTTAAGGGACCCCAATAAATCACCGGTAAAGCATTCTGAATGAATACGCGTAAGGACAGGCTCAGTTTGGGACGGGTTCCCAATGAGTATGGCGAAATGTTCGGTTCCGCCATCAGCCGGCCTAAAGGCGACGACGGTTGCATTTTCTGCGCCAGCCAACGGAACTTTGGCAGATGTTATTATATCCAATGATATGGCATCGTTAATGTCATATGAAAGTATGTCATCAGCCGAAACAGTTAAAATTTGATTGTCAGTAATATTGTCATCAGAGCTTCTTGAAAATTCGACAATAACCGCCGCTGGAAGTAGTCTGGCAATTTTACACAGCTTAATGCTTGCTTCATGAAGTTCATTTGGCGCATCTTCGGCCACGTGAAACGGACCCTGTAAAATATTCATAAGATCATCTGCTGGATCAGCCATTGCCGAAATAATGCCGCTGTTCATATGATCAGATAATTCAACCAGTGCCACGTTTCCCGACCGTGGCGATATTTTTAATATATTTGCGCGGTTATAGGTTAAGGCGATCAAGGGCGGACTATCGGATGCGGATTTAAACTGGTCTAGGCGATTTTCAGTGATAAGTTCCGCGGATGTTATTAAAAGTGAATTTTCACCATTCCCAATGATCACACTCGCGCCGCGACGGAGTTCCGCCGCCGCCCGCTCAACGGCGATAAGCTTTCGATTGATCACAGAATTGTTATCCATTGCGAGGTTAAACGCCTTTATTTATTGTGATTATGGTTATACGACTTATATAATAGGAAGTTAAGAATATAAACAGAGAAAGAAGCATGGCACATACATATAATATCCTGCTGGTTGATGACGATGATGACCTGAGGGAAAATCTCGCGCTACAACTTTCCTTTCACGAAGAATTTAAAACAGAGCAATGTAATAACGGTAAATCAGGTCTTGATGCGGTCAAGGATCATGACTTTGATCTGATCATTCTTGATGTCGGTTTGCCAGATATAGACGGACGTGAAGTATGTCGGATGATGCGAAAAACGGGCGTGAAAACACCTATTATCATGCTGACGGCGAATGCGTCAGAAGCAGATACTATTCTGGGGCTTGATGCCGGGGCGAATGATTACGTTACCAAACCTTTTAAATTTGGTATTCTGCTTGCCCGTATACGGGCACATTTACGTCAGCATCTGATAAGTGAGGATGCCAGCTATCCTATTGGTCATTATATCTTTAAACCGGGTGAAAAGATTCTGACAGACAGTGAAACTGATGAAAAAATCCGTCTTACTGAAAAAGAAACGGCAATTCTGAAATTTCTTAAGCGAGCTGATGGAGCTACCATTTCCAGAGAAAAACTACTTAACGAAGTATGGGGGTATAATTCCAACGTTACGACGCACACGCTTGAAACACATATTTACCGTCTTCGTCAAAAAATTGAAACTGACCCTTCAAAAGCCAAGATCATTATTACCGAAAGCGGCGGATATAGCATGGGAAATAGCTAGACTCTTATCCAATCCTGCTATATCAAGCGCAAATGATGTTTGAGATTTGTTTTACAAGACGATATTCCATGAGCCACAGGCTGTTTAACCTTAAAAACAGCAAGTGTTTCGTACCGCACGGACATAATGAGTTTGTTAAAGTTCATTTGGTTAGTGACGGGGATGATGCACTTGATGGTATTTCAAACATGACCAACAAATTTGAGACATTAAAGAAAACCTGGCATAACTGGATCGATAATGCGGTGGACCATAGTATGCAGATGACGGCTGCTGATCCCCTTCTTGATTATTTTAAAGAAAAAGAACCGGAAAATCTGAAACATTTATTGATTACGCCGGGGGATCCAACCACTGAGGTGTTGGCGGCCTGTTTCTTTTCAAAAATCAATGCGTTTTTACGTCATGAAAAGCTTTTGATGAAATGTGTTCGTCTTGAAATTGAAGAGACACCGACCAATACAGTGGTTTTTCATGGTGATCCGAAGAAAGCAATTTCGTGTGCGCAGTATGATGGCCCCGAAATTCCCTGGTGGGAACGTCCGGATATGTCGATAAACGATCTTTAGGATGGTGCGATGACGGAAGGTGTTCTTATTACAGCTGGGAATAAACGAATTGGCCGTGAAATTGCAATGACACTGAGCAGGGCCGGATATTATATATTTTTGCATCATCATGACAGCGAAGATGAAGCGCTTAATACCTTGTCTGAATTAAGCGGTGCTGGTGAAGTTTGTCAATGCGACCTCGGTGCGTATGATGCTGTTGAAGAATTACTCCATCAAATTAAAGCAGCGGATAAAAATTTACGCCATGTGGTAAATAATGCATCATTATTTTCCCGGGACAATGTAACCGATTTTTCGGAACATAGTTTTGCAGCGCATATGAACGTAAACCTGCGTGGCCCCATGCAACTTGCAAGGGGCCTTTATGATATGCTTAATAATGATCAGCGTGGTTCAGTTGTTAACATCCTGGATAGTAAGGTTTTTGCGCTTAATGCTGATTTTTCAAGTTATACAATCAGTAAATATGGCCTGTTTGGCGCAACAGAGATGATGGCGCAGGCGTTAAGTCCAAAACTTCGTGTGAATGGTGTTGCGCCGGGGCTCACAATGATATCAAAAACGCAATCACTTGAAAATTTTGAACTGGCGAGCCATCTGAATTTTACGGGCGCGCCGATAAAAGAGCAGGATATTGCGGACACGGTTTTGCATCTTATGCGCGTTTCATCAATAAACGGTACTGTCATCCCGGTGGATGGCGGTCAGAAGATGATGAATTTTACCAAAGATGTTGTTGATGTTGTGCAAGGGATTTTAAAGAAAGACTAAAACTCAATATCCACCATCACCGGTGCGTGATCAGAGGGTTTTTCCCATCCACGCGCATCTTCAAGTACCGCCATCGATTTCATATTTTCTTTTAGTGATTGACTGCACCAAATATGGTCGAGCCGCCTGCCCTTGTCCGATGCGCGCCAATCGCGGGCACGGTATGACCACCAACTATAGAGCCTTTCAGGTTCCGGAACGAAATGACGCATGACATCAAACCA
Organism: Alphaproteobacteria bacterium; assembly: GCA_030432815.1. Classification (GTDB taxonomy): domain Bacteria; phylum Pseudomonadota; class Alphaproteobacteria; order Sphingomonadales; family Emcibacteraceae; genus Pseudemcibacter. The sequence goes on from JAUILB010000081.1 coordinate 5,378, forward strand.
GTCGTTAGCTTCCTGAACGGATAATAATGCTTCACACTCAACCGGGGTGTGACTTACGACATTGAGTAGCTGTTTGTGTGACCAGACATCGCTTTCGTAGGGTGCAATGTTAAGATCGCCGACGATAATATGTTTATCGTTTACATGAAGGTTATGGGACCAGTCAGTCATTTCAGTTAGGAAATCAAGTTTATGGGCAAATTTGTCGTTAAGGGCCGGATCAGGAATATCACCACCCGCAGGTACATAGAAATTATGTAGTTTGATGCCGTTTTCAAATTCTGTTTCCACATGGCGCGCGTCCCCCTTGTCACACCAGTTTATCCGTTCCTGCCGCGCGATAGGAATGCGGCTTAATGTGGCAACACCGTGGTAGCTTTTCTGACCGGCTACAGCGTGGTGTGTCAGACCATATTTATTAAACACGTCGCCAGGAAACATATGATCCTGCACTTTTGTTTCCTGAAGACAAAGAATGTCAGGATTATATGTTTCAAGCAGCTGTTCAACTATATGGGTGCGCGCGCGAACGCTGTTGATATTCCATGTAATGAGTCTGATTTTTGACATTCTAAATCCCGTTAAAAAATATTAAGTGTTGTTCCCGCTATCCCCAATGGCCAATGACCACTTTCATAAAGGCGGAATTTCAGGGCAAATGGATGCGTTTCTTCTTCGCCAGCCGCTATAACCAATGCTGCCTGATAACAACTTTGCACCGCCTGGCCGATGGCGGCTCTCAATATTTCCTCATCATCAATGCCCCATTTCATGGACGCGTTTTCAACCGCATCATTTATATGATCAGAAGCTTTGCTTGTGATATTTGTCAGGGCGACTTCAAGGATATCTTCTTCGATGAATTCCAATGCGTCAGTAATTAGCGATGCTGCAAGTTGTTCTTCGGCTTCCCATGCCGGGCTATTCAGATCATTTGTTTCAAGGCAGGAAACGGCATCTTCCCAGTCAGTAACTTCTGCGGGGAAGCTTTCCGGAAAACCAAGGCTGTCCAGATAATCACGTGCATGACATATCGTGTCATTGCTCATTGGTTCACCGATGTGGTGGAACCAATTGGTCGTACGGATGAGTTCAGCGAAACGTGCGACAGACACTAATGTAGGATATTCTTCTCCTACGTCAAAATCTTCATACTCATCAAATTCCATATCTTCATCATTCATAGATGCAAATTAGTCGCTCAGGGAGCTATCCACAAGACAAATTAATAATAAAAAACCCGGTCAGAAACCTGACCGGGTATAGCTGCAGTTTATTGGATCAAGAGGGAGGGGAAAAAGGAAAAACCTCTTGATCCGGAAATCAGAATAAAATGTTTCAATGGGAGGTTAGAATTACCATATCATTCTGATCTGTAATTTACATATGGGGGTGATTACATTTTGTTTCAAGAGTAGGAAAAGAGAAAATTATCATGAAAAATTGATATTTTTCTATCTGCGCGGCCCACGATTTCTCTGTGGTCTTGGATCATCAAAAGTGAACTGAACATTATCGACAGCGACATTATATTCAGGGTTAAGCAAAGCTATACGTGTTGTGTACCCCTGAACATCAATCACTTCCCATGACTTAAGTTCCATGGTCGATTCTTCGAATATAAGGGTGATATATCCCTGATCTTTCTGATCCGGTTGTAAAACAGTTATTTTAATAAGCCCTGCAAACCGGATCATTTCCGGGATTTCAATATCCTGATCGGAAAGGTCAATATGATCATCCACCAGAACATTTAAGGGGGTTTTATCAATAGGCCATCGGCTTACCTGTTTAATTTCATAGTCAACGAAAGACAGCATATCGCCGTTACTGACCACCAGAATCGGATTATCATTGGCATATTCGAATCTGATTTTTCCGGGACGCTCTAAAAATATAGTGCCTTCATCAACATTTCCTTCAGGACCACGTTGAATGAAGGTCGCTTTTAACGATCTTATTTTGTTCAGGTTGTCTTCAACCCGGCTCAGGATATTAACCCGGTCATCACCGACAATCACTGTGGGCGGTACATCAAAAGTTACCATTTGCGCTTTTTCTTCAGGTTTTTGCGTATTTTCATCCTGAAAAGCACTTACATTTTGCATCAGAAGCAAAGAAAAGATTCCAGCGATCAATGGTACTTTTTTCAAATTCTTACCTTTTTATTTATCTCAAGGTTTAAGTTTATTTCTACATTAAGGTAGAAATTAGACAATAGAAATTAATATTATCTTTAATAGCCTAATAGTTTTCAGAATGGTCCTGAACCAGAACTTCCCTTTTCCCGACATGGTTGGCGCTGCTGACAACGCCTTCCCGTTCCATTTTATCAATGATATTGGCTGCACGGTTATAGCCAATTTGCAGCTGCCGCTGAATATAACTAGTGGACGCTTTCTGATCCCGCGCGACAATAGAAACGGCACGATCATATAAATCATCACCACTGGGCTTTCCGGCATTGGGCGTCATCTGCGAATTTTGCAAAAACTCACTATCAAACCCCTCGTCCGGTTCTTCAACGATACTTGTTAGATAGTCAGGCTTACCCTGTTTTTTCAGTGCCTCTACTATTCGTTCCACTTCTTTATCACTCACAAAAGGCCCATGAACACGCGTGATTCGACCGCCGCCAGCCATATGGAGCATATCCCCCATACCAAGAAGTTGTTCGGCACCCTGCTCACCAAGAATGGTCCGGCTATCTATTTTTGACGTAACCTGAAATGCGACCCGCGTCGGGAAATTGGCTTTGATTGTTCCGGTAATCACATCAACAGATGGTCTTTGTGTAGCCATAATAAGATGAATGCCGGCCGCACGGGCCATTTGTGCCAATCGTTGGATTAACGCCTCAATATCCTTACCGGCAACAAGCATCAAATCAGCCATCTCATCAACAACCACGACAATCATAGGCAGCGGTGTAAGATCCAGATTTTCTTCTTCGTAAACCGGTTTACCTGTATCCGGATCAAAACCGGTTTGAACCTTGCGGATGATATTTTCACCTTTATTGCGCGCTTCTTCCAGTCGTTTATTATAGGCAGAAATATTGCGAACCTGTAGTTTCGCCATATTCTGGTAACGGTGTTCCATTTCCCGTACGGCCCATTTGAGAGCCACGACCGCTTTTTTCGGGTCAGTTACAACTGGCGTGAGCAAGTGCGGAATATCATCATAAACCGATAGTTCGAGCATTTTGGGGTCGACCATGATCAGACGGCATTCAGCGGGTGTAAGTTTATAAAGCAGGGATAGGATCATAACATTGATTGCGACGGACTTACCGGAACCTGTTGTACCGGCAACAAGCAGATGCGGCATGGACGCAATGTCCGCGACGATTGGGTCGCCCCCTATATCCTTACCCAAAGCCATGGGGAGTTTAGCCTTACTGTCTTCGTAGACACTTGATGAAAGGATTTCGCGAAGCGCGACGATTTCCCGTTTACTGTTTGGAAGCTCTATACCAATGGCATTTTTTCCGGATACAACGGCTACACGGGCAGACGTAGCACTCATGGAACGGGCAATATCATCAGCCAGATTTATGACGCGGGATGATTTGGTACCAGGTGCGGGTTCCAATTCATAAAGTGTTACAACAGGGCCGGGCCGTACTTTGGTAATTTCACCCTTTACGCCAAAATCATCCAGCACAGATTCAAGCATGCGGGCGTTTTGTTCCAGAGCATCATGTGTAAGCCTGTCCTGATCACTTAAGGGTTTTGGTGCCGATAACAGGCTAAGTGAAGGAAGGGCAAATTCACCATCCGACAGGATATCAAGCATGGGTTGGCGCTCAATTGTTTCGCGGCGGCTTTCTTTTATATTTTTCTTTTCGGGATTTATAATCGGTATCTCCCGTTTTGTATTCTGCTGGGCGGATTTAAGAGGAGGCTCTTTTCTTATTTTATCCTTGTTTTTGCGAACATCAATTTCGTGCCCTGTACCCGATTTAACGGATCTTTTCATGAACCGGCCAAAATACGATATGGCAGCAAACGCAGATCCAAAAATTCCTAAAACTGTGGTTTTTGCCTTCTGGCGAATAAAAACCCATTCGTCCCGATCTAGCCCCGCTGTATAGAAATAACAAATAAAGGCAATAATACTAAAAACAAGACCGACTGCGAGCGGATAATAGCTTATGCCAATAAAAGCAAGCATGCTTTGAACATTTGCGAGCAGTCTTTGTCCCAGAAAACCTCCTAACCCGACGTCGGTGAAAATCCAGAACTCAGGGGTTGGAATTGTTGCTAGTGCAAGAATTGATGCCATCACTAATATGGGCAGTACTAGCAGATGCGGAAAAATAAATGGCAACCCTTTTAAGGTAATTATTCTCCAGCCCCATGTCAGCAGAGGTAAAACCAAAATATATGCGCCAAGACCAAGGCTTTGTAAAAGTATATCGGCGCTCCATGAACCGGCAACGCCCATCAAATTTGTTACGGGGCCGTCGATGGCGGTATTAAAGCTAGGGTCGTTTATGTCATAGCTAACAAATGCTGCTACGGCTGCGACAAATAACACAATAAGCGCAGAACCCCATAAACGGATCAGGGTTTTACTAAAAAAAGTAGAGACCGATTCCGGTAGCAGCGATTTTCTGGTATTCTTTTTAATAGAATTACGACGTCCAGCCAATGAACTTCCCTAAATTACTTTATCTGTTAAGTATTTAAAATATATTATCATTATGTCATAGAACAAGGCAAATATGTGGCTATTTTTGCTCGAAATAGTGCAAAATATGACATTATTCATCGAAATAGGGCGTCATGACGTCAATAAAGGTGTTTTTTGTTCATTTTATGAAATGTGTTGACCAAATATAATTGCGTCAAAAAGCTGTATAATTATAATGGTCAATAATTTTTATGGGAACGAAATGACAAAAACAGATGTTTTAATATCAGGTGCCGGGGTAGTGGGAATGACATTGGCCTATGCGCTTGCCAAATACGGCTTAAAAGTGTGTATTGTAGATGCACTGGATGTCAAAAAAACCCTGAATAATAAATTTGATGGTCGGGCTTATGCAATTTCTTATGCTCCCTATACTATGCTTAAGACGCTGGGTCTTTGGGAACAAATTGGTGCCAATGCGCAACCAATTAATGAAATCCATGTTACAGATGGAAGCAGCCCTGTATTTTTACATTTTGACAAAGATGATCTTGGTGATGCGC
>JAUILB010000082.1 GCA_030432815.1 Alphaproteobacteria bacterium
TCCCGCGTACTTTAACGCTTACTGCTTATGGTGATATGGATGTTTCGCGTCTTGATGAAAAGCCGCCGGGTCGTATGCCTATAGATACGCGTGTGATGCCGCTTAATCGTCTTGATGAAATTGTATTAGCGGCACAGAGGGCCATTGAAAGTGGGGCCCGTCTGTATTGGGTTTGTCCGTTGGTAGAAGAATCTGAAGTAATGGACCTTGCCGCTGCGGAAGAAAGATACCGGCATTTGACTCAAGTTTTTGGTGATCGTGTGGGACTTGTGCACGGAAAAATGAAAGCGCAGGATAAAGACGATGTTATGGCCAAATTTGAAAGGGGGGCAATTGATATACTGGTGGCAACCACCGTCATAGAAGTTGGTGTTGATGTGCCAGAAGCTACGGTCATGATTATTGAGCATGCCGAACGATTTGGCCTATCGCAACTTCATCAGTTAAGGGGGCGTGTAGGGCGCGGAAGCGACAAATCGACCTGCTTGTTACTATATGGCAGTATGCTTGGCAAAACCGCGAAAGCGCGACTTAGCATTATGCGTGAAACGGAAGATGGTTTTTTAATTGCCGAAGAAGATCTTAAATTGCGCGGTGCCGGAGAAGTGCTTGGTACCAGACAAAGTGGTCTGCCGAAATTTAAGGTCGCCAGTTTGGATGATCACCGTGAACTGATCCCGATGGCGCGGGATGATGCACGCCTGATACTAACAAATGACCCTGATTTATCTTCCCAGAGAGGAAAAAACTTGCGAATATTATTGTATCTTTTTGAACGGGATGAGGGTGTCAAATATCTTAAATCCGGATAAAAACATCATAACGTGTTGATTTTCCGGTAATCTGATGGGATGGCTGGGGAAGACTGTCCATTGGTTTTGCATGTTGCGGCCATTTCAGCACGACACGTTTTGACGCATACTGCAACGCGACATTCATAAGTTTTCCGGCATCAGGATCAGTACCGACAATGTCACGTATGATACGCATTTCCTTTTTTACAAGAGCCGCTTTGCTACGTGGAGGATGCATAGGGTCAATCGTTACAATTTCTGGCTTCAATGTGGGTAGCAATTCAATTGCATCACCGTGAATAAGTGTCATCCTTTCGATCACTTCAGCATATTTATCACTTTCGTTCTTTGCGCGTATCATAGCATCATGAAGCAGTGAATGCATTTGGGGGTTTCTTTCAATCATGGTGACATTTGCACCAAGAGATGCAAGCAGGAATGCGTCACGCCCAAGCCCGGCAGTGGCATCAATTATATGAAGGGTGTTTTTACCTTTAAGGCCAACTGCCTTTGAAAGGGCCTGTGATCGGCCGCCGCCCTGACGAAAACGGTAGCCAACCGCCCCATCCACAAAGTCACAGATTAGTCTGTGCTCATTTTTTTGCATTTTTACGTGGAAGGTCATCAGGATTAACAAGTCCCGCACTAATCACATACTTAGCACCCTGATCGGGTGTCATATCCAGATAAATCAAATCCTTTTTGGGAACAAAAAGCAAAAATCCGGATGTTGGATTAGGTGTCGTTGGTAAAAAAAGATTTACGACTTCATGTTCCATTTTTGTCTGTATCTCGCTTTTATTTTCGGCAGATACAAAAGCAATCGCCCATATGCCCTTGCGAGGATATTCCACAAGAACGACATCACTGAAACTTTTTGTATCCTGGGCAATAACGGTTTCAAATATCTGTTTTAAAGTTCCATATACACTGCGAACCACTGGCATGCGATCAACAATCCGTTCCCCAAAACGGATAAGGGCGCGCCCAAAAAGATTAGCCGTTAAGGCGCCTAGTATAATCAGGAATATTACGACAGTAACAACACCCAAACCCGGAATTGAAAATGGTAAATAGTTTTCCGGATTATATGCAGTCGGAATAAGCGGCTTTATATGATCATCGACTAAGGTAATAAACCACCAGCCAATATAGATTGTGATGCCAATCGGTGCAGCTACAACAAGACCGGTCAGGAAATATCGTCGCATACGATGAAGGAAGCTAAGTCGTTTAGCGGGTTCAACAAAAATAGGTTCCGGGGTCTGTGTTTCGTTTTGATCGTTCATTTAAAAATCTTTTTGAAATAAGCGGTATGTTTTATATTTTACGCAGCCAACCGTTTCGAGCAGTTTTGAAAGGCGGGTGTTTTCTTCAAGTACCCATGATAACTCAGCAGTATGGCAGCCTAATTTAATTGCGCTTTGCCGACATGCTTCAAACAGTCCAAATGACATGATACCACTTAATCTGCTGTTTTGATATTCTTTACGAACCCCCATAAGCGGTACACGAACTGTTTTGAAGCTTGGGTTTAATTTTAGTCGCCAAAGCAGCTTGAAGATACCAAACGGAAAAAGCCTACCGTCAAGGTCCGAAATAATTTCATTAACATTGGGCAATGTCACCATCATGGCCTGGGGAACCCCGTCAATTTCAGCAATATATGTGAAATCTTCCCTTATGATCATTTTTAACTCTTTCACGGCATGATCCAGCTCTGCTTCTGTAAAGGGAATATATTTCCAGTTCTCTATCCATGCATCATTAAAAATATCGAGAATAATTTTTAACTCTTCTTCGTATTTGTCCATGTTAATGGGTCTGAATGAAACTTGACCCTTATCGACTGCACGGTCTACAAGTTTCTGAATTGTGGGCGGTAATATTGGCTTGCTGATATCCAGGGTATAAGCCCAGGTATCTTTTACTTTTGATAAACCAGCACCCAGAACCAGTTTTTCAAAATATGGTCTGCTATGCCCCATAAGCAGGCATGGCGGTGTATCAAACCCCTCAACAAGCATGCCTGTTTCTTCATTAATGGACAGGCAAAATGGGCCGATCATTTCGACCATTCCGTTTTCTTTTAACCAGCTTGATGCGGTTTCAAACAAAGCAGTTGCTACATCTTGGTCATCGATACAATCGAAAAAACCATAATGACCCGTTTTAATGCCGTGGTGTTTGGGAACCAGTTCATCAATCTGCGCACTGATACGGCCAACGGGCTTTCCGTCTTTAAAAGCGATCCAAAATCTTACATCGGCGTGTTGAAAATAGGGATTTTTATTTTCATCTATGGCATCCATGCGTTCCATAATAAGAGGAGGAACCCAATTCGGTTCATCTTTATAAATATCCCAAAGAAGTTTGATGAATAATTCTCTGTCAGATTTTGTCAGGGCAGGCTTAATTTCAATATTGGATGAATTCACATCGAATCCTTTATTATTATTCTTCTGTTACCAGTATGAAACTGATGCCAGCCAATCCGAATAATACGAATGGAAGCCATGCAGCCACAAGAGGCGGTACCGCACCGTATTGTCCAAGCGCGATGAATAGATTATTTACCACAAAGAAACCAAAGCCCATAGATAAAGTAATTAATATACGGCCAAGCAGATTGCCGCCTCGGTGAAGGCCAAATGCAGCAAGCCCGGCAAGTAGCGGCATCAAAAGTGTACTTAATGGTGAAACATATTTTTGCTGAAGCATTGTCTGAAGATTACCTGTATCATGCCCTTCTGACTGTAATTGGTTTATTGCCCGTCTCAAACGTGGTAAATTTACCTGATCAGCAATAATGGCAAGCGAAATAAACCGTTCAGGAGGGATGGTGGTTATCCAATCCAGATTTTCCAGCTCTTTTATTTCAAGTGTATTTACATCAAAATCCTTAACACCATATAGTTTCCAAGATCCATCACGGTGAACCGCAAAATCAGCCTTAATGATATTTGTGATATTTTTTTGTGGATCACGGATATATTGGGTTACCTGATCAAGCAACAATATGCTGCCATTACGGCTTGCACTTTCCGCTTTTACAAGGTTCTCTCCGTCTGTTACCCATGTATCATAAACGGAATCCGGGGCAGGGGGGATATCAGCATCAAAACCGTTTTCTTCCCAGTTTCTAAGCTCTGCCCGTGCCTGTACAGTTACTGTTTCTGAAAAAACAAAATTGATGGCGCCTATTAATAGAGAAACGGCCATTAATGGAACAATAATACGAAAAGCAGACCAACCCGAGGCCTTCATAATTACAATTTCGCTATTCACGTTAAGTACCGACAATGTAAGGATGGACGCTAGCAATGCTACAAATGGTGAGAAAAGGGAAATCAGATGCGGACTTCTAAGCGTCACATATTTCCATAAATCTGCATATACGGCGCCGTCACCGGCGAGAATTTCCTCTGATTTAGCAAGCAGATCAAGCATCTGAAGTGTGGCGATCAACCCGACAAGAATAATGACATAACGAATAGCAAAAATTTTTGCCAGATAGACATCCATGCTACCGGGATTAAATATTTTACCAAAATGGCCGCCGTAGCTTATTACACGTTCCACCATTTCAGTTTACCGTCCTTAGTTTTTTAAATAAACTGCTTACGGCTTCAACAATTATGTCAGAAATAACTTCAAGATTTTTTAGTGGAACGCCGCCAACCTGATAGGCGCCGACATAATAAAGCCTCGCTGTCACCGCGACGAAAATTGCTGTTGGCAGCCATATTGAAATATAAGGACTTAAACTTCCTTCAGCTGCAAAGTCATATCCAAATTCAAGCACCTTATGGTATAAAAGCAATATAAACACACCAACAGAAATGCCAAGGGCACGTCCGGAGCGTTTTGCGACAAGGCCCAGGGGAACCGCCAAAAACGGGACAATTAATATTGATAAGGCCCTTGCTGCCCTAGTGTGAAGCATGGCGATTACAGAGCTATCACCGCTATTTCGTTCCTGCCATAGTTCAGCATAAGTCATTTCTTCAGCATCATCACCACGATTTCGGAACTGTTCGAACATGGGTACTTCAAGCGGCAGATCATGCATGTCAAATTTAAGAATTCTGGGTCGGTTCTGACTGGCATCAAAATCAATCAGGGATCCATCAAATAATCTGAGAATTATATATTTCTGGTCGGGTGATGCAAAAAAACTTCCTCTTTTTGCACTTACTGAAAAAATATGCCCGTTAGGATCTTCTTTTTGCGCAAAAATATCCAGAAGCTCCCGGCCGGAATTCTGGCTTTCTTCAATTCTTAATGTCAGGCCTTCACCAAGATTGGTAAATTCATTGGACTTTATTGCTGCACCAAGTGCACCACTTCTTACGTCAAAGATGAGTTCTTCATAAGCATATTTGCTATAAGGCTGAACAAACCCAACAACCAAAATGTTCACGATCAGCAAAAATAATGCTATTAGAATTGAAGGAACCAAAAGGCGGTGAAGGCTGAGACCACAAGATAAAAAAGCATCAAGTTCACTGCTGAGTGCGAATTTACGAATTGCAAGGAGTACGCCCAAAAACATTGCCAGGGGAATGACAAGTGTCAAATATTGCGGCATGAGATTTCCTAGCATTTGCCATACCACATCAATCGGACCGCCCTGATTTATTACAAAATCAAAAAGCGACAGCATTTTTTCAAGCAGAAGCAAAAGCGCTGATATCCCCAATGTTGCGATCAGGGGAACCAACGTACTTCGCATAATGTAAAAATCAATTTTATTTAACATCAATTGCTCAGTTGCTTGAATAATTTCTTGTTTTATTAATTTAGCTCATTTAAGGCTAAGTATATTAAATATTTTACTATTTATTAGCAGGACCAGCAAAATTAATGGCAAAATAGTATACACATTGCGCATATGCCAGAACTTTATGGTCAATATGGGGCAAAAATATTTAATTTGTAAACAATTTAGTATAAACAAGTAGGCAGCGAATTTAATGCAGGCTGGGATAAAAGATTAATATGATCGCTATTTTGAGCAGCCCTGATTCATTTCAAAATAAAAATGAAATGGAACGGATCAGGAAAGTTATCAAACAGGAAGGTTCAGGCATTATCCATTACGAAGTTAAGAACTTCATGGATATTGGCGAAGCGCTTGGGCGATTTAAACAATGTAATGTGACAGCAATTGTAATCATTGGCGGTCAGGCACTATCATCTGCCACTTTCGAATATCTTCTGGATAAAAAACCATTTGGTAAAAATCAAATTCCAATTTCTGTATTATCTGGTGATGAAGAAAGATTTATTTCACAAAGTTTCGGCGCCACATCATCTTATCCTCATCAGGATCTTGAGATAATATTAAGAAAGCACAGTACCGGGAGACTTCTTGATCACCTTGTAAAAACGCCATTAATTAAAATTGAAGGTGTGATGCATGTGGGTAAACTTTACGGGCTTTATTTTTGCACTGGAGAAATTATAAGCCGCAAATCCCTGTTTCAGAGGAAATTGTACCGGGCAGGTATCAAACAATTTATTCAAAATTATGCAACGATAATTTCATTGCTATATAAGGCTTATATTGGCTCACGACGTACTGACGATATTAATGAAATGATCCGTATTAATCGCAACCAGAGAGGGGCTGTCGTTGGACGATATTTCATGGTTTTACTCAGTAGTCTGGACTGGATTTTCCTTGGCACCAAATTTCCAACGAAGAAAAGCCCGAATACGATAAATTTTCTAAGTGTTGAAAATACAAAGGACGCCATTCTGAATACGGGTAAAAGGATGTTAAAAGGATCTTATAAAGAGCACATGTTACCCGGTCATGTTATTACAGAAATTGAACATGCAAGACTTGTTTTTAATAAAAGATTTGTTGTGGATGGATGTTTTTATGAAACAGACCTAAGTGGCGAACTGCTCATTTCAGTTGCTGATGATCTAACCTTCATTCGGCTGGATTAGGTTAAGACACCTAACTTTTTTCCAACTTTAATAAACCTTTCCAACATGTAATCTATCTGTTCAAAAGTGTGTGCAGCGGATAGGCTGCAGCGCATCAGGCTGAGGTTGTTAGGTGTAGCAGGTGGGACAGCTAAATTAACGTAAACACCTTCCACCATCATATTTTGCCAATACTCCACAGCCGTGAATTTTTCGTCGATGATGATTGCTGCGATAGGACTTTCCCCTGTGGTACCCATATTGAATCCAGCGTCAGCCAATCCTTTATTGAGCCTTTTTGAATTTTCCAGAAGTTTGACCCTAAGGTTACTGTCTTTTATGAGTTCAAGCGCTTTGTTCGCAGATGCCACGACGGAAGGTGGCAAAGATGCCGTGAAAACATAGGGACGGCATACCAAACGTAATGCTTCAAATTGTGGATGGTTTGAAACACAGTATCCACCTACGGTTCCAACACTTTTGCTGAAAGTCCCAACTGTAAAATCTACAAGATGTTCCACCCCTTGTTCCTGTGCTACCCCACGGCCTGTCTTACCAAAGACGCCAATCGAATGTGCTTCATCTACTAGAACATAAGCACCATGATTTTTGGCAGCCGTTGCAAGTTCCTTAATGGGTGCCTGGTCACCAAGCATGCTATAAACACCCTCAATAACAACTAAAATACCTGCGTCCTGGTCTTTTTTCCGTATTCTAGCAAGGCGTTTTTCAAGGTTTTCGGGGTCGTTATGCGTAAACCTCACGACAGTTGCGTTGCCCATGGCACACCCGTCATAAATGCTCGCATGGCTGTCCGAGTCTATTACAACATAATCCTTTGGTCCGGCAAGAGTAGCAATAACACCCAGGTTGGCCTGATAGCCGGTTGAAAATACGATTGCGTAGTCAGCATCATAAAAATCTTTAAGTGTTTCTTCCAAAACTTTATGACCATTATAGGTACCATTAAGGACACGTGAACCTGTTGTACCGGTTCCAAAACTTCTTAAGGCTTCTTCAGCCGCTTTAAGGCATTCCTCATTATATGTCATACCCATATAATTGTTGGTACCTGCCAATATTGTCTTGCGGCCATTAATGATTGCCTCAGTCGGTGAGATTACTTCATCCATCCGTACAGTGAATGGATTAAGTTCACCTACAGGTAATTTGTTATAATCATTTATTGTACTTTGAAATTTTTCAAACAGATCAGTGGTCATATAATAATGTCTAACCTTGTTGCGGGTGATTATTCATCAAGAATATTTTTAACGGCTTCGGCAACCTGTCCGACAGTTTCAAGATCCGGAAGGATATTTAACGGAACTGTTATATCGAAATGGTCTTCAATAGCAGCAAGCATATCCATAACAGAAAGACTATCCAGCTCAAGATCAGTTGCAAAAGAAGTATCAGGCTTAATTTCGATCGATTTAGTATTAAACGGAGCCATAAGCTCACTAATTTGATCGAATATTTCCGTTGTTGATTGTGTCATTATATATACCTTTAAAATAGGTTGGCTAACTTACAGAAATTAACTCTTAAAATCCAATATAAAATGCCGATTAAATATATTTGTTATTTTTATACCAGTCGAGGGTTTCTTTAAGACCATCTTCTAAACGTATTTTTGGGTGCCAACCTGTTGTTTTGAAATCAATATTTTTATTTAATACCCAATCACTGTGACATATTTCATTTACTTTTTTTGAAGTAACCATTGGAGCATAATTCATCAATTTTCCTAAAACCTGGTTTGTTGAACCTATAATTTTCAGGACTGGTTTTGGTATTGTGGTTGATATTACTGATTTATCCATAACTTTTGCGGTAATTTTAAAGAATTCTTCATGTGAATATCCATCTGGCGCGCCATCATCAACTTCGAATGTGGTATTTTCACAGTTTTCTGTTTCAACCAGAGTTGCAATCGCATCACATAAATCGGAAATATGGATCCATGACACCCTGTTATTTTTATTAGCCGGAAAAAATGCAAACCCGGATTTAACAACTTTAAAAATTTTTAATGTTTCAATATCTCCCGGACCATAAACGGCTGGTGGTCTTAATATAGTCCACCTTACTTCGTCACCAATTTTAAGAATCTCTTCGCCCTGATATTTACTTTCTGCATAATCAGAAAGATGGCGTTCACGCGCGGCGAATGAAGAAATCTGGATAAATAATGGATTATGAGGTGATTTTTTCGAAATGGATTTCAGTTTTGTGACAGCATGTGCATTTGCACTCATAAAATCGCTTGTTTTTTTCGCTTTTATTAATCCTGCTACATTTATTACGGTATCACAATCTTCAATCAATTTGGCCAATGCGTTCTCATTTTCCAAATCGCCGTATATCCATTGAACACCATCTTCTGTTTGTTGTTCTTTTCTCGCGAGGGCATTAACAAGATAACCGCGTGACAACAGATTTTTTATTAAATGGCTTCCTACGAAACCTGTAGCACCGGTCAAGGCAATACGTTTTGTCATCTGATTTCCCAAGAAAAAAACGTTAATCCTAAAGTTTGAAAAGATTAACGTTTTGGCATGATATCCGTCAATTGGTATGTTTATTTTAAGAAAACAGACCTTCCAGATATTGTCGTCTTGCTTTTACCCGGCTTAACTTGCCAGATGATGTGCGGGGTAAAGATCTTGGCGCAACCAGTATAACTTTTGGTGCTTTACCGATTACCGCCTGTACTTCACTTTTTATTCTGTTTTCAAGGTCAATGCGCTCTTCTTCATCACGCTTGCGGCATTGAACAAGTATAGCCGGAATTTCTTCGTCGTTTTCACCCGGGATTGAAATTGCGGCACTGTCGCCTGATCTAAGTTCCGGTAGCTTCTCAACGGCCCATTCTATATCATGCGGCCAGTGATTTTTACCGTTAATAATGATCAAATCTTTAATGCGACCAATAATATACAGGGACCCCTTAGCCATGTATCCTATGTCGCCTGTGTCCAACCAACCGTCGTCAGATAAACACTGCCTCGTGGCATCTTCATCCATATAATATCCGACCATGACGCTAGGTCCTTTTACACAAACTCGGCCTATTTCCCGTTCTCCAAGGCTGGCATCATTTTCGTCCCGGATTTCCAGTTCATATTCAGGTAATGGCTTACCACAGTTTACGACTTCTCTGTAATTGGCACCGTTTCCATTAATTTTATGTTCTTTGACAGATTTTACATCGCCACTTAGAACATCTTCGCTAACAAGATCTATATCATAGCCGACAAATTTTTCACCAAAACTAACAGCTAGCGTACATTCAGCAAGTCCGTAACTTGGCATAAAGGCGCGTTTATCAAAACCAGAATCCTTAAATGTTTCCGCAAAAATTTCCAAGACATTTGGCCGGATCATGTCAGCACCAATACCCGCTACTCTCCAACTTGACAGGTCAAGACCTTCCAGATCTGTTGAATTTGCACGCCTTGCGCATATTTCATAACCAAAAGTAGGGCCGGAACACATAGTTCCTTTGTTCCTTGATATCAATTTAAGCCATTGGATAGGGCGTCGTGCGAATGCTTCTGTCGTCAGATAATCAATGGATACCTGACAGGCAATAGGTGAAATAAGCATACCGACAAGGCCCATATCATGATAAAATGGCAACCAGGACACTGCACGGTCATCATCCATAACTTCCATGCCTATTTTACCAATGCCGTGGCAATTCGACATTAGGGACCTATGCGTTACAGCGACACCATGCGGAAAGCGTGTGCTGCCTGAAGAATATTGTAAATAAGCAAGGTCGTCTGGATTTACTTCAGGTAAGGTAACATTTTCGATCTCAA
>JAUILB010000412.1 GCA_030432815.1 Alphaproteobacteria bacterium
GTGCCTAAAAATTTTAAATGTAAAGTGCATAAAAGACGTGGCGGTAAATATGATATTGAAATTGTAGGAAAAGAAGTTTTAATAACTGATTTTAATCATGAAATTGGTGATGAAGAAAGTATAATATACATTTAATCAAATGATGATACTTCTATTACTAATTCAGGAGATTCTTGAGATAAAAATTCAGGAAAACTAATCCAATCATAATGTATATGATATGGAACATGGTCTATTTCGCTAGGAAGATTTAGTTTTATTGAGGTAAGGAAAGTATCACTTGCTTTAAGGATTATAAACTCCTTTTTCACCACCAAATCATTTTTGTCAGACTTTAATATATGTAATTCTTTTGCTATATGCTCATAAGGTGCGGGATTATAATCTAATTCTAACGGCACAATAAGTTTATCTTTTTTGCTCTGAACAAAGCTTTCTATTTTACCTTGTAACAATTTCATTTGTTGAGCTGTCCCTGATATTAAAATTTCATTTTTTGAGTATCTAATTTGCATGATGTTCCAAATAATACATAATTTTCCTATATTATAATTCATCTAAAATAAATATCATCCTTATTCTGATTTAGCTGGCTGTGGCATTGACTCCCCCTTCAATTCTCCGCATTATGTTTTCGTTAAAACATAAGGGAGAAAATAATGACCAAAGACTTAAGCAGAAGAGAAGTATTGGGGGCAGCAGCAACCGTGGCGGCGGCCACGACGCTGGGAACAAGTGCTGCTGTGGCAGCGGGCAGGGGGCAGGCCCCGGCAGTCATGAGCAGTTACAAGCCACTTGTGGTTGGTGCCAATAACGGACACAGGCTTAAAAACGAAGACGGCGAAACCGGGGTTCAGATCGCGTACCGCATGATCACCGCCGGTGAAGATGTGCTTGATGCGACGATTGCCTGTAATAACCTTCCTGAAATTTCGGAAGAGGACAGCTCCGTCGGGTATGGGGGCTTGCCGGATGCCAACGGTGATGTGACCCTTGATGCGTGCTGCATGCACGGGCCGCTGAAGCGTGCCGGCGGTGTTTCCTATATACAGGGGGTGCGTACCCCATCATGGGTTGCCAAGGATGTGATGATGAAAACAAATCACCATCTTCTTTCCGGGCAGGGGGCAACGGATTTCGCCCGTGCCAATGGCCATAAAATAGAAGGCGACCTTAACAGTGCACATTCATTCAACCGTTATCTTGAATGGAAAAAACGGGTCGAAGAAGAAGGTGATAACCGCACATTTGCGGAGCTGGATATTGATTTCATTGAAAATAAAGGGTTTGAAGTGGCATACCAGATGGCGAAAGAAGGTCTTATTGATATTGACCATATTCACGGGACCATCAACACCAACGCGATCAACCATAAGGGCGAAATTTGCGGAAACACCACAACATCGGGCCGTAGCTTTAAAGTGCCGGGTCGTGTGGGCGACAGCCCGATCCTTGGTGCGGGGCTTTATGTGGATAATGATATTGGGGCCGCGGGTTCAACCGGACTTGGTGAAATGAACCTTTATCATCTTTGTTCGTTCCTGATCGTTGAAAAAATGCGTGACGGAATGCACCCGAAAGATGCGGGTATGTTTGCGCTTACACGGGTTCGGGATTTCTGTATGGGTAATCCGCGTTATATGAATGACGAAGGTGAAATCGCCTTTAATTTGCAATTTTATGTGTTGGATAAGCGAAGCCGCTATGCCGGTGTTGCCATGCGCGGCGGCGAAGGGCGCTTCTTCGCAGTTTGCGATGATAACGGTCCACGGCATGAGCTTATGGACGCAATTTATATCGATAGCTGATGTAAATAGAATAATTTTAAGGAGGGCGTGTCATGTGGCACGCCCTTTTTTATAGAATAAACCTGATATGGTTTGTCATGGCGACTTTGGGATCAATGCCGTCATCCTGTGTAACCACGGTACGGACATAGCAACTGTCCCGGTCTGTGCCAGTGGCGCGGG
>JAUILB010000413.1 GCA_030432815.1 Alphaproteobacteria bacterium
GGTATTAACGCCAAAGATATAAACATTATAAATTTTACCGAATTGTTGTCACCGGAAGACAGGCATTCCTTCACGCAATTATGTTCTTCGTTAAAACCTGCAAACCGGATCGGCCCGGTCAACTTCTGGCTAAGCACTAAAAATAAAAAAAAGAAGAAATACGCAACATTCATGAGCAAGCTTGCCGATGATGATACACGGATTTTTATAGTGCTTATTGCTTCAATCCGGCTTGGGCAAAATATTGAACCTGATGATAATCATTTCAATGAAGAAACCGGAAAACCTCTGCAGGAGAAAATTGAAAATATCCTTCTGGAAAATAAAGGTCAGCAAAAGAAGCTAAATATCACCCTGATGGAAACGGATGCGAGCCAGCAACAATCCAGTAAAGATCTGGATCAACTTGAACGGCTTTTAAATAAATATTCGGTTGGAGGAAATACTGCAGGACAGCTTGGCAATAATAAATATGCGATTGTACATTCAAAGGAACCAGATGGCCTGGATACAAAGGATCTGCTACTCGAGCTGACCAAATCAACAGGCATATCACTAAATTCAACATCCATCGACGCCGACAGTAAAGCGCTTAGTGAAGAAGATGGCATTCGTGCCCTGATATTCAGCCTTCAACAGTTCGCAGAAGACAGCGAAGGGTTCGATGTGGACAGTCTGGCAAAAGGATATGACAAAATTGTCGAAAATACTGCCGAAAAAGTAAAACATTTGCGATACATACTTGATAAAGGAGAGTTCTCGCTTGTTTATCAACCAATCGTTTCCCTTAAAAACAATAAAGTTCATCATTCAGAAGCCTTAATCAGGTTTAATGATCCGGAACTTCATGATCTTCAGTTTGAAACCATCTGTTTTGCTGAAAAAGTTGGCCTGATACAGGATTTTGACCGGGCCACCTTCATACGTACCGTTGAAAAAATTAATCAGATGAAACAAACAGGCACACCGTCAAAACTGGCGGTGAACATGTCGGGGCGATCATTATCCCAAAAAGGGTTTCTTATAGATTTGAAAAAACGGCTAAAAGAACATCAGCATTTAAATAAATTTATATCGCTTGAAATTACAGAATCTGCTGAAATCACGAATATTGAACGGCTTGCAACCGTCATTGACGAAATCCGCTCAATGGGTTTTCGTGTTTATCTTGATGATTTTGGGGCTGGGGCAGCCGGTTTTCGCTACCTGCGCGAACTCACCGTGGACGGTGTTAAAATTGACGGGGAATATGTACGTGATGCCCTTGTGGATAAAAAAATCCGTGCTTTTCTCAACGCCATCGTGATGCTTTGCAATGATCTTGAAATTGAAACCATCGCCGAATGGGTAGAAACAGAAGAACAAGCTGAACTGCTAAAATCAATAAATGTTACCTATGCTCAGGGATACCTTTATGGCAGGCCCAATGTCGGCATCAAGTCGGCAAGTTAAAAAACGATGCTGAAATTATGGGAGCGCATGGCTTCGGATAATTTCATTTTTCACCACTTTCTTTTTACCGCCACCTTCATCCGCAATTTTCCAGCTTCGGTAAAGATGCACTTCGGATACCGGATTAATCAGATAATCCCCCGGGCTTTCGAGCAGTTCCGGTGATACCCTGTTTTTTCTAAGCCGCGCAAGCGTCATATGTGGGCGGTATTTATCCCGCTGAGGAATATCATAACCTGCCCCAAGTAGCGCATGGTTTAATTTTGCCTGTAACGTCATCAGGGGTTCATCGCGTGCCACATCGGCCACAAGCACCGCCCCGGTTTCCGGACTGGGAAACAGGCGCAAATGTCCGACTTTAACGGTAAAGGGACCAAATTCTTCGCATACTTCCGCGACAACGGGCATAATGTTATCTGTCTCCCCGCTTGGAATATCACCAATGAAACAAAGAGTTATGTGATAATTAGCAACCGGCACCCAGCGAA
>JAUILB010000083.1 GCA_030432815.1 Alphaproteobacteria bacterium
CCGAATAATACGATTAACTTCTTCCTCAACCTTTGCTATTTCATTTTCTGTTACGGCTTTTGAATGGCTAATATCAAACCGCATCTTATCCGCCGCAACCAAAGAACCTTTCTGTGTCAAGTGATCACCCAGCTCGTTACGTAACGCCGCATGTAAAATATGGGTAACGGAATGGTTGGCACGTATCTTATTACGATTTTGTTCATCCACTACCATATGCACAACGTCATTTACCTTTAATGTGCCTGCTGTGATTTTACCGATATGAACATGCAGCGATCCAAGCTGTTTTTGGGTATCTGTAATTTCAATGACAAGACCGCTATCATTTTTTATAAATCCAATATCGCCTACCTGCCCCCCGCTTTCAGCATAAAATGGTGTCTGGTTTGTAAGAATTGCGACTTCATCACCCGTTTTGCCTTCATCTACAGATGTATCACCGTTCACTATCTTAATGATCTTGGCATCAGCGCGGGTGGTGCTATAGCCGATAAATTCACTGGCCCCAAATTCTTCCTGTGCTTCAAACCAAATTGATTCGGTTGCGGTTGATCCTGACCCTTTCCAGGCGGCACGCGCTTCGGCCTTTTGTTTTTCCATTGCCTTTTTAAAACCGTCCTCATCAACGGTTAAATCTTTTGACCTGAGTGCATCTTGTGTCAAATCGAGTGGAAAACCGTAGGTATCATATAATTTAAAGGCAACTTCACCATCGAGCTGGCCGTTTTTACCAATTTTAGCAACTTCATCATCCAACAGCTTCATTCCCCGATCCAGGGTTTTTCTGAAGCGTTTTTCTTCGAGTAACAATGTCTCCTCAACCAAAGCCTGCGCACGTCGCAGTTCTGGGAAAGCATGCCCCATTTCACCAACAAGCGCAGGCACTAATTGATGCATCAATGGCTCTTTGCAGCCAATCATTTGTGCATGACGCATGGCGCGACGCATTATCCGACGAAGCACATACCCCCTTCCTTCATTTGATGGCATCACACCATCCGCGATCAGGAATGAAGTAGACCTTAAATGATCTGCGATTACGCGGTGCGATATATTATGATCTCCATAAGGATCAACACCGCTTTTATCTGCAGATGCTTCAATCAGCTTTTTAAACAGGTCTGTTTCATAATTATCATGAACCCCTTGAAGCACCGCTGCTATACGCTCAAGGCCCATCCCTGTATCAATAGCCGGTTTTGGAAGGTCAATGCGGGTATCTTCATCGACTTGCTCATACTGCATAAAAACCAGATTCCAGATTTCAACAAATCTGTCACCATCTTCTTCTGGTGTTCCGGGCGGTCCGCCCCATATATGATCGCCATGATCATAAAATATTTCAGAACATGGGCCACATGGCCCCGTCGGGCCCATTGACCAGAAATTATCTGATGTTGCAATCCGTATAATCTTTTCATCGGGTAGACCACTAATGTTTTTCCAGTGGTCCCAGGCCACATCATCATCATGAAAAACCGTTACCAGCAATCTGTTTTTATCAATACCATATTCACCGGTTATCAAGGTCCAGGCATGATGTATAGCCTGTTCCTTAAAATAATCACCGAATGAAAAATTACCCAACATTTCAAAGAAAGTGTGATGGCGTGCCGTATAACCAACATTATCAAGGTCATTATGTTTACCTCCCGCACGAACACATTTCTGGCTTGATACAGCTCGGTTATAAGGGCGCGTTTCCATTCCGGTAAACACATTTTTAAATGGAACCATTCCGGCATTAACAAACATTAATGTTGGATCATTGTCAGGCACAAGTGGACTGCTTGCCACAATTTCATGACCGGCATTGTTAAAATAATTCAGAAACGTACTTCTTATGTCGTTGGTACTTTGCATCAATTTTCCAATTGCCTATTCTCTATTTATGATCTCGACTATACCTCACAAAGGAGGGCTAATTCAAAGTCTTTTACCGATCAAACAGTAACAAGTCCAGTTATGACTTGCTTATTTTTACAGTAACGCTACGGTCAGAAGAAGCAACCATTACATAGGGATATTTTAAATGATAACTGCCGAATTTATAATAACAGCCCTAATTGTTGTTCTGATTCCGGGAACGGGTGTTATATACACTATTTCCAATGGTCTTTTTCATGGCATTCGTGCAAGTATAATTGCCGCAATTGGCTGTACTGCTGGAATTATTCCTCACCTTTTAGCAACTGTTTTTGGGTTGGCAGCTTTACTTCATGTGAGTGCGGTTGCTTTTCAGATCGTTAAATTTATTGGTGTTGCATATCTTTTTTATCTTGCCTGGAGCATGTGGAAAGAGACAGGATCATTTGACATTAAAAATGACAATAAAGCCAGCCATGGCTCCGCAATCATCCTCAAGGGGTTTCTGATTAATATACTGAACCCCAAGCTATCCATTTTCTTTTTGGCATTTCTGCCTCAATTCGTTCCGATGACAAGCGATAATGCAGTGGGCCATTTATTGGTTCTTAGTATAACATTTATGGCACTTACACTTGCAATATTCATCGTCTACGGTGTGTGTGCGGGATGGTTCAGAGATATGGTGCTCACTTCACCCAGAATCATAAAAAATTCCCACCGATCTTTTGCGCTTATTTTCGCTGCTTTAGGTACCAAATTAGCATTTACTGATCGCTAAACCAAAAAGAGGTACCGGCAAGCCGGTACCTTTAAAAGTTTGCTGGGATAATCTGTAGAATATTACTCTTCGTCGTGCTCTCTAACGGTGCCTTCTTTAAGCATAACGTCATCAAGGATACCCGCATTCACACGAACCGCATTTTCAATTTCTTCTGAAATTTCCGGATTATCTTCAAGGAACCTCTTGGCATTTTCCCGGCCCTGACCAATACGCTGACTGTCATATGAATACCATGATCCCGATTTTTCAACAATGCCCGCTGCAACACCCAGGTCTATCAGCTCACCTGTTTTTGAAATACCTTTGCCGTACATAATATCAAATTCTATTACTTTGAATGGTGGTGCAACTTTATTCTTAACCACTTTCACCCGGGTCTGGTTGCCAACAATTTCCTCTTTTTCCTTGATGGCGCCAATACGGCGAATGTCAATACGAACTGATGAGTAAAATTTCAGGGCATTACCACCTGTTGTAACTTCAGGACTGCCATACATTACACCGATTTTCATGCGGATCTGATTGATGAAAATCACCATGCACTTTGATTTGGATATTGACCCGGTAAGTTTACGCAAAGCCTGGCTCATAAGGCGCGCCTGAAGACCAACATGACTATCCCCCATTTCACCTTCGAGTTCTGCCCGTGGTGTAAGTGCCGCTACACTATCAACCACCAATATATCAACGGCGCCAGAACGAACAAGAGTATCTGTTATTTCCAGTGCCTGTTCACCCGTGTCAGGCTGTGAAATAAGAAGATCATCAAGATTAACACCCAACTTACCTGCATAAACAGGATCAAGAGCATGTTCCGCGTCAACAAACGCCGCCGTTCCGCCCGCTTTTTGAACTTCGGCTGCAACATGGAGAGCAAGTGTGGTTTTACCTGAACTTTCCGGCCCGTAAATTTCAATAATGCGCCCCTTAGGAAGTCCGCCAATACCAAGAGCAATATCAAGCCCCAGTGAACCTGTTGATATGGCATCAACGTCAACGGAACTATTTTGTCCCAATTTCATAATTGAGCCCTTGCCAAATGCCCGTTCAATCTGCCCTAGTGCAGCATCCAGCGCTTTTTGTTTATCCATATTGTCTTGTCCAACCAACTTTAAATTTGATGATGCCATTTTGTGTCTCCTTTTTATATCCCATATACGGCTGTGGCTTGTAAACAAACTATATGTACACTATTTGTTCTAATATGTAAAGTAAAATATAATACATTGATATTAAAAGGATTTTATATATTTATATACATTTTGTTCTCATGAAAAGAATTTAATTAGAACGGCTTTATTATGGATAGGAAATGAAAAATACAGAATCACATGAGTGTTCGTATGAAGTTTGGCTATTTTACTTATCCAGAACTTCTTTTACTTGCTCAGCAAGCTGTTTGAGGCTGAAAGGTTTAGAAAGAAAATTAAAATCTTTATCCATCAGATTATCATCAAGTGCATCTTCTGCATAACCAGATATGAAAATCACTTTTAATGTTTTGTCTGTTTCACGAATTTTCTTAACGAGGCTAGGGCCATCCATTTGCGGCATCATCACATCACTAATAAGTAAATCTATTTTGGCTTCTGTTTCTTTCAGAAGGTTTAGTGCTGAAACACCACTGTCTGCTTCATATACAGTATAGCCCTTATTTTTAAGTGCCCTTGAAGCAAACATCCTTACCGCATCTTCATCTTCAACCAATAAAATTGTGCTGCTTCCAGTTAAATCCTGTGCTGGTCCATCCGGTTTTACTTTCTCATCAGCATCATCTACATCATCGCCTTCTACTGCAATATGTTTTGGCAAATAAATTTTAAATGAAGTTCCAACACCAAGTTCACTTTCAGGAAACACAAAACCATTCGTTTGCTTGATAATCCCATAAACCGTTGAGAGACCAAGCCCCGTACCCTTTCCCACTTCTTTCGTGCTGAAAAACGGCTCAAATACTTTTCCAATATGATCTTTGGAAATACCGGTTCCATTATCTATCACTTCCAGTAACACATACTCACCTTTAGGGAATATTTGATAACGCTCCGTAATTTTTAGAGATTCTTCCTCACTGATATTGCGCGTTTTTATTTCAAGCTTTCCACCATCCGGCATCGCATCACGTGCATTAACACAAAGATTAATTATAACCTGTTCAAGTTGTCCCTGGTCAACACGAACAGGCTCAATATCACGCCCGTGGTTCATTTTAAGCTCTATATTGCTGCCTATCAGGCGCCTTAAAAGATTGGAAAGTTCAGCTACAACATCGGTTATAATAATAACTTTGGGCCGCAATGTTTGCTGGCGGGAAAATGCAAGTAATTGCCTGACTAGGTTGGCAGCTCTATTGGCATTTTGCTTAATCTGAATAATATCTGAAAATGACTGATCACCAGGCCCATGCTTAACCAGAAGAAGGTCACAGAATCCCGTAATTGCCGTTAGCAGATTATTAAAATCATGCGCCACCCCGCCAGCAAGCTGACCAACCGCTTGCATTTTTTGTGATTGGGAAAACTGTAATTCAAGATTTTTTTGTTCCGTCGTATCAATAAGATAAACGACTACATCATCACCAGAATCTTTAGACTTTGTTATGTAAAACTGGCCCTGTTTGTCACTAAGACCTTTAAAATCCAATTCTACCATTTGGCTGGGTTTACCGATATCTATTGTCTTCTCTATTTCCTTGAAGACAACAGTCGAATTTTCATCCGTTAATATATCAGAAAGTTCATTATTATGTTCAAGTTCAAGATCGGCAATAAAATTACTAAAAACAACATTTTTGTCTTTTATTTTGCCACTTCTATGCACTACTGCAATACCTATGGGTGAACTTCTGAAAAAACTATTTTCGGTATCTTTCTGCGGTGTGTCATCCTTAACCGTGCTACCTATATGCTCTGCGGGCAGAACCAGAAAAGTTTTAACATCACTTTCTGCATCTGAATTCCAGCGGGCAACACGTGCAAAAAAACTAGAACCTTTACGATCTTTAAATTCAACTATATTTTTTAAATTATTCGCAGTGTGCGGTGTAATCTGCGAAAGATTCATCGGCAAAGCCGGGGCAACCGAATTTCCGAAAAGTTTTTTTTGCAATATTTCATTGATGTGAGTGATTTTCTCATTTTGATTTATGGCAAAAAGCCCTATATCGGAACGCTCAAAAAGCCTTCCCAGCTTAGCAATATTTTCAGGATCAATAATATTGTTTAAAGAAAACTCAGACTGAGCATCTTCAATAATACGCCAAGAATAGAATATGCCATTTTTTTTGATTTTTTCTATTTCAAACCTTAAATATTTTTCAGTATCACCAATTTGAGCGACAGCAGACTTCATTTGCCCCGTTGCAAGTGATTCCACTAATGATTTAATCGTATTCTTGTTTGAAATATCCAATTTCAAAGGAGATATGGGGTCACCTAATTTATACTTGTCAAATAATACGTTCGCCGCCTTATTAGCAAATACAATATCGTCTGAAACAGATGTCATTATCGTTGCTATACCATTATTCTCACTTTGAGAAACGGGATTTGATCCTGACAAATAATCTGTTCCTGATTTGGCTTGCCTCATCAAATTACCAAGATAGATTGCGCTTACAAATAAAAAGAAAGAACCAGCATAATATCCATATTCAGCTTCACCGGCGGCTACGCCCATCATAACAGCAGCAGCCGCGCATAAAACACCTATGCCGCCAACAGAAACGAAATAAGAAAAATCAAATGATCGAGTAGTATTATCCTTATTCATAAATAACTTATCCAAAGTTCTATCTGTCCTTTTGGTGAGTATAAACTAGCCTCACGACGGTTTATACTTCAATCTTTCACCTTTTTTAAGGCGCATAACAAAGCCAATAATTTCGGCGACTGCCTGATAGTGATCCCCATGAATTTCTTCATCTACTTCCACAGTTGCAAACAATGTTCGTGCAAGTGGCGGGTTCTCAAGCACAGGAACATTATGCTCTTCTGCCACTTCTCTTATTTTTAGCGCCAGACTGTCGATACCCTTAGCAACTACCTTTGGGACTTCCATTTTACCATGCTCATATTTCAGGGCGACCGCATAATGGGTTGGATTGGTCACCACAACATCTGCTTCCGGAACAGCCGCCATCATGCGTGTTCTTGCACGTTCCATCCTGATTTGCCTAAGACGTGCTTTTACAAGTGGGTCACCATCCGATTGCTTATGTTCATCCTTGACCTCCTGCTTGGTCATCCTCATTTTTTTGATAAACTGAAACTTCTGAAAAATGAAATCCATTGCGGCGATCACGCCCATTAATGCAACAACACCGATTAGAACCCTTATCACAAGGGCATAAATTACATCCGTCATTTCTGACGCCTCAAGTGTCATCATATTTTCCAGCATTTCTTTTTCCGGCCAAACAATAATCAAAACCACGGCACTTACTAAAATCAATTTGAAAATAGATTTTAAAAATTCCACAACGTTATGCATGGAAAATTTATTCTTAAAGCCGGAAATAAGCGAAATTTTACTTAACTTAGGCTGAATTTTTTCAAAAGTAATCATAGGTCTGTGTTGAACCATCGCGCCGGCAAGTGCCGCTGCAACCAGTATGACAGCGGGGAGTATCAGATATATTGCAACCTGGGCAATCAAATCGCCTATATAAGTGCTTAGTCCGGACGAATCCATTGGAATGCGATAAGATTGCTCAAGCACACTTGCCATGGTTCGACGCAAATTCCCCGCCAACCCTTGAATAGCTACAACAGCAACTATGCTTGCACCAAAAAGAACGAACCAGTTTTTGATTTCCTGACTTTTGGCGACATCGCCTTTTTTCATGGCATCATCAAGTTTTTTCTGGGTTGGTTCTTCCGTTTTCTGTGCGTCGTCCTGTTCCGCCATTTATAGAAATGCTCCTATACTTGCTTCAATATAGTCAAGATACCATGTCATCGCAGCAGCCAGAACCACCATCATTATTAAAAAACCCATAAGTATATTAATCGGTATCGCAACAAAAAATACCTGCAGTTGCGGTACCAATCTGGCAATAACACCAAGCCCGGCATTAAATACGAGTGCGTACACAATTATGGGCGCGGCTATTTGCAATCCAAGTTTAAAGCTGTTTGCAACTGTATCTGTAATAAGTTCAGCAAATCCACCAATCAGAATTTCCCCGCCAATTGGAAATAAGTTATAACTGTTATACATCGCTGAAATCATCAAATGATGCATATCGGATATAAAAACCATCGTAACGCCAAGTAACGTCAGAAATGTGGCCATTAGCGCACTTTGCCCGCCTTGCGCGGGATCAAATGCTTGGGCCATCGCAAGACCGGATTGCATTGCAATAATGGTACCAGCAACATGAAGGGCACTTACAAGCAAACGTATTGAAAAACCAATCATTATACCCACAAGAACTTCACAGATAATCAAAGTACCAAGCTCTAGCGGAGATTCCGGCATAACCGGAATCCCACTACGCACTAAGCCATAAATAATCAGGGATATACTAAGTGCCAGAAACAAACGTATGCGCTGTGGAATACTTGTTTCACCGAGCGCAGGAAATACCATGACCATGGCACCTAACCTGGTAAAGATTAAAAAAAAACCAAATATTTCCTGTGGAAGAAAATCAAACAAGTCCGATGATCCGCTCTGCTATTCGCTGCATAAATTCACCGAGCGTGTCGCCCATATAAGGCAAAAAAATCAGAAGCGAGAAAAAAATTGCAATAATTTTGGGAACGAACGTAAGTGTCATTTCCTGAATTTGTGTGAGTGCCTGAAAAAGGGAAACAACAAGCCCGACAACCAATGCGATTACCATGACAGGCCCAGCGACCATAATTATGACCCAGATTGCATCTCGTGCAACATCAATAACATCGGCGCCGTTCATTATGTAATATGTAATCCTGTGTTTATTTAAGGTATTTTAAGCCTTTACATCGGCATTTTAATAATATCATTGTAAGCGGCTATCACCTTATCGCGCACAGCAACGACAGTTTCAAGAACCATTTCGGCATTTTGTACTGTGGTTACAACATCAACGAGATCAGAGTTACCGTTTAACGCCTGAACACCGACACCGGCACTTTCATCGACTGCACCTGTTGTTGCTTTCATAGTCTCGGCAATCATATCTGAAAATGTACTTCTATCCTGCTCACCATCCAATGAGCCGATAGAACCGATTGACCCCACCGTATTTGCACCACTTTGATTTTTCAGCGCATTCGCATATGCATTTGCCGCATCGAGTATTTTTATATCAGCCATAATTTATGCTCCTGAATTTACCGTAACAGATCAACTGTACGCATAATCAAATTTTTTGACACGTCCATTGCATTTAAATTGGATTCGTACGTGCGCTGCGCCTGTTTCATATCCATAAGTTCCACAAGGCCGTTAACATTTGTTGTTTTTATATATCCTGTTTCATCAGCGGCCGGATGCCCCGGATCATAGCGCATGCCAAATTCAGACTGATCGTAAAGTACCTTCTTCACTTCGACCTTGTTTATACCGGTTTCGCGGTCAAGCACATTCTGAAAGGTCAGACTTTTTCTGCGGTAAGGATCCTCACCGGGGGCGGTGGCAACAGAATCCTGGTTTGCCAGATTTTCTGCAATGATCCTCATTCTGACATTCTGCACCTTCATTCCCGAGGCGGATATCAACATTGATTTGGTTAGATCCATTTTATTCTCCTGGCCTTTTATTATCGCGGGCCACGCTCATCTAATTTCTACCCAAGGCAGTCTTAAGCATACCAACATGTTTTCGATATAAATTGGTCGCCAGTGTATACTCCATCTGGACTTCCGCCATTTTGGTAAGTTCACGTTCCAGATCGACCGTATTCCCATCCGGCGTAGTTTCAAGATATTCTGAGACTTCCTGCCTGATCTGAAATGATGTAGCAGAACCGCCAAGCCCCTTCATATGAAGAGGATTGCTTGTTTTCATCGATATTCCAGACTGGTCACTGCCAGACTGGCTTGAATTGTTCAAGTGTGATTGAAAACTGACTTTCTTCAGATCCTGCGAGACGTATCCCGGAGTATTCGCGTTGGCAATGTTCTGTGCCAGGACTTTTTGCCTCTCATTTAACCAGGTCATTTTCTGGTCGAGGCTCTTGAACAACGTAATGTTCTTCAAATCCATTATTTTTCCCTAAGCCGTGTTTCTTAAGCCCAATTTTTGCTCAAGGTGGCTGTAGATTACACTATAAAAATACAAATGTAAATTTGTAGATTTAAATACATTCTGAAACCAGATCATTAACAATGTATTAATATTTTTAAATACATACTTAAATTTTTACTGAAATATAAACTAAGTTAGCAAAATTAAAAAAAATAGGTTAGATTTCACGTAATTATGGTTAATGTTTTCCATATCAGGTAGAAATGATTCGATGTCGGACGAACTTGAAAATAAAAAGAAACGCCAAAAGGCCGTCGCCCTTGAACAAGAGGGCGACCGTCAGGACATCCCTAAAATCACCGCGACCGGTACAGGCAAGAATGCTGAAAAAATACTAAGACTTGCGTTTGATAATGACGTAAAAGTCAGACGGGACGAAGAACTGGTCGAAATTCTTTCCAAATTTGATGTGAACAGCATTATCCCGCTT
>JAUILB010000414.1 GCA_030432815.1 Alphaproteobacteria bacterium
CATTTATCAATCACGTGATTATCGCTACCTAGGCACCATTGGCCTCTTCGATCATGTCTACCTTCCGCTGGAAACTGGCAAAAATGAAGTTTATTTCGCTGTAAAGGAAAATTTCGGCGGGTGGGGTTTTATGGGAAAATTTGAAAACATGGATGGTATCTCTGTTAAATAGACCTGTATTTTAGGATTTACCCTAAGCAATTCACCCACTAAGATTGTTTCTCAAAACAATAATAAGAGAAACTATCCAGATGAACATTTCACGTAGGCTAAATATCATTTTTCTTTTGATATTTTGCTTAATTTCGCCAATTACGAATGCACAGGAAGGTGAGTGGCAATCTATCTTCAACGGTGAAAATCTCGATGGCTGGACCATCAAATTTGCCGGGCAGAATGTAGGGGTTAATTATCGCGACACCTTCCGCGTTGAAGACGGCGTGATGAGGGTAGTCTATGATAATTACCAAATCTTTGATAACGCATATGCACATATTTTTTATAAAGAAAAACTGTCCCATTATCGTTTGAAATTCGATTATCGCTTTACCGGAAAGCAGGTTCCCGGATCAGAAACCTGGAATATCCGAAACAGTGGCGTGATGTTTCACAGCCAATCCGCCGAAAGCATGTATTTCGACCAGTTTTTCCCGGCATCAATTGAAATGCAGCTACTTGGCGGACTTGGTGATGGCAAAAGCCGCAGAACGGGAAATATATGTACACCGGGCACAGATTTTGAAATTCATGGTGTGCTGATGAGTAAACATTGTTACCGGTCTTCTTCAAAAACCTATCACGGAGATCAATGGGTGAGTGCAGAAATAGAGGTTCATGGTGACGAAAACATCAAACACTTCATTAATGGTGAGCTTGTTTTTGAATATTCTAAACCGCGGATTATCCCGAATGAAGAAGATTCAGCAGATTTTATAACAACACCTCTTGCCTTAAAAGACGGATATATTGCACTACAGGCAGAAAGTCACCCTGTTGATTTTAAAAATATTATGTTGATAAAACTTAAATGAAATCATTAATCAAAGTTATACTGATTCTGGGATTAATATCAGGATCCAGTTTTATACTTGTTCAATTAACAGGTCTGATAACTGTTGAACGGATTGATTACTGGTTTAATGAAATAAGATCGATTTCCCCTTATTATATTGGCGCGCTTGTTCTGCTCTTAATGTTTATTGATCTTTTTATATCAATACCCACACTGGCTACGATAATGCTCGCCGGGTTTTTTATGGGTACATTTCTGGGGTCTTTATTTACCATAGCCGGTCTTAGTATCGCGGGTATAACGGGCTATACACTTGGATATAAGTTTGGAGACCCCATTCTAGGCTTCCTACTTAAAAATGAAAAAGAAAAAGACGAGCTTATTGAAACTTTCCTCGAAAACGGCTTTTTAACAATTCTACTTTCCCGCGCCCTTCCAGTACTCCCGGAAGTATCCACCTGCATTGCCGGCATGACAAAAATGCCATTTTTAAAATTTTTCACGGCATGGTTAATCAGTATTACCCCCTACACCATTATTGCGGCTTATGCCGGTGCTTCAAGTTCAGCAAAATCACCCGAACCAGCGATTATCGCTTGGGCCGTGCTTACATCCTTTTTATGGATTTGCTGGTTCTTTTTTAAACGCAAAAGAAAACGGACCACATAATGCTGAGAATAGCGAACAAAGACATCAGAAAGCTTTGGTTAAGCGGTACGGGGTTGGCAAAACCCGCGGTCAGAAAGCCGGACGTCCTAAACATTATAAGGAAACTCGGCTTCGTTCAAATTGATACTATCCAGAATGTCAGCCGCGCACACCATCATATTCTCTGGAGCCGAAACAGAAATTACCGTGAACCCACGCTTGATGACCTGCTGAAACCAAAAGGT
>JAUILB010000415.1 GCA_030432815.1 Alphaproteobacteria bacterium
TACCAACGGTATTGATGATGCTTTGGGGCTTTATAATGCGGATCTGCTTTTTGCAGGAGATAACAAAGGAACCCGGTTTGGTATAAGTGCCAAGGAGACAAGGATTTTTGTAACCTATAAGGAAAACGGAACCCCGATAGGATCTATCAAAGCTTATATAGAGGGAAATTTTGGTGTAGATGGTAATAATGATGGCAATACCATAGAAGCATATGGCAGCAGTAATCAG
The DNA here is from genome assembly GCA_030432815.1 of Alphaproteobacteria bacterium. GTDB lineage: Bacteria > Pseudomonadota > Alphaproteobacteria > Sphingomonadales > Emcibacteraceae > Pseudemcibacter. Next base: position 230 of record JAUILB010000415.1, read on the forward strand.
CGATTTGTACTTCGTCATGCCTATGTAGAAGTTGGAGACTTTCTGATTGGGCAGACGTTCAGCACATTTCTTGATCCCGTTAGTGCACCACAAATACTGGATTATGGTGGAAATGCCGCTAGTGTATTTGCCCGACAGCCGCAGGTCAGGGTTACCAAACGATTAAATAATTTTACTTTTCGCTTAAGCGCTGAGAACCCGACATCAAATCTTGGCACTGGTTTAATTACCGATGATCAACGTATGCCGGACTTTGTGGGTCGTGCTGATCTTGATATCGATACATTGCATCTGTCTGTTGCCGGAATTCTTCGTGAACTTCGTATTGATAACGATGAATTTGAAGCCCATGCCCTGACAGGTGGGGTCGCGCTTACGGCAAGTAAAATGGTTTTTGATAACCGTATAAATCTGATGGCACAATATATTCGCGGTGGCATAGGGCATTACGGTTCTTTTTCTGCGTTTGCGGATGGTATCATTCTTGAGGACGATCAGGGAAACAAATATATTGATCCATTAAATTTTCATGGCGTTACGGGAAGTGCAACTATTAACTGGAACGATAAATTAAGCACAACATTAGTTGGGTCTTGGACAAAAAACCTTGACCCCGGGAATAATACGCAAACACTGGGTACAGGACATGCCATTGAGCTTGTAAAATCCCTGCATGCTAACGTTTATTATAATATTACGGAAAAATTATTGGCCGGTATAGAATATAAGAAACTTATTGGTGAGTTGTCTGATGACAGTAGACCGAATGTTGATCGGTATCAGGTATCAGTGATTTATACATTCTGAAGTATCTAAAGATTAACCTATCCGGGGACACCGGGAATGTCTTCAATGTTTGTTTTCAATCATTTGAGCACCAAATATCGTTGACTTCGCGGGTCATTAATTTAACGTCAATTTAAAAATCATAAATGGATTTTTTAATGACCTTTAACGCATTACTTCTCGTTCTTACTGCTGCCTTTTGTCATGCAACCTGGAACTTTTATGTGAAGCGGATTGGCGGCGGGGCCGAACTGATCTGGTTGATCTCTGTGCTTTCAAATATATTCTACTTACCGTGGGTGGTTTATATCTTCTGGATTGAAAAACCGCAGCTTGGGTTATATGCACTTTTTTGCGTCTTCATCAGCGGCATAATTCATACGGTTTATTTTTCATTGCTGCAGCGCGGTTACAGGCATGGCGATCTTTCACTGGTATATCCGCTTGCCCGTTCAACGGGGCCGGTGATTTCCATGATCCTTGCGGTGCTGTTTCTTGGTGAAGTGGTAAATGGGCAAATCATTACCGGAAGCGCAATTATTATTACCGGGATTTTCTTTCTTACCGGCGGGTTTAGTAAACGGGCGGGAAATGTTACGGCTTCAATCGGGTATGGCCTTGTTGTCGGGTTTTGTATTGGCGGCTATACCGCCTGGGATGCCTATGTGGTGTCCATTGTTATGGTAAGCCCGGTGTTGCTTGATTACGCATCCAACACGTTCAGGAGCATTTTCCTTGCACCTGTGGCGATACGGCGGAAGGAAGCCGTCAGGGCGCTTTGGAATGATCATCGCGGTGGTGTGATCATTATCGGGCTGCTTAGCCCGCTTGCCTATATCCTGTTTCTTTATGCCATAACCTTTACCCCGGTCACGCTCTTGGCA
>JAUILB010000084.1 GCA_030432815.1 Alphaproteobacteria bacterium
CCCGATTCGATTTTATAATAACCTTAAAGCTTCTAAAATTGATTAATAACGGTTACACCGGTACCTTTAAAATTATTCATTTTAGTCAGTGCATTAATACTCTGTTCGAGCGATATAGTTTCCCCCACAAGCTTTTCTGGTGCTAGCCCACCTTTTGTAATCATCGCCAGTAATTCGGAATATCGGTGCGCCTGTATGCCGTGACTGCCGATAATCTCCAGTTCATTCGCCACAACAATATCCATGGGTATCCCTGGCGTACTTTGATCGGCAACAAGCAAACCTACCTGAATATGCTTGCCGCGTTTTTTAAGGGACCTGATGGAATTCACACATGTAATCGGGCTTCCTAATGCATCCAAGGAAATATGTGCACCCCTTTTGGTGATATCAAAAATGGCTCCTGGCACATCCGTATCCGTTTTGGCGTTTATACCAAAATCCGCACCAATGGTTTTTGCAAAGTCCAGTTTCTTATCATCAATATCAATAGCAATTACCTGCGCGCCGTATGCCTTGGCAATCATAATTGCGGAAAGCCCAACACCGCCGCATCCATGTACGGCGACCCATTGACCTTTCACGACTTTGCCCTGATCCACAACTCCACGGAATGAGGTTACAAAACGACATCCCAAACTGGCGGCAGTCACAAAATCCATGTCATCCGGAAGTTTCACAAGATTGGTATCCGCGTAATGAATACCAACATATTCGGCAAATGATCCCCAATGGGTAAAACCCGGCTGGAACTGATTATCGCATACCTGATGATTGCCGCTATCACATTCGGGGCAGGCACCACAACCACCAACAAACGGCACTGTCACCCGGTCACCTACGTTCCAGTTACGCACTTTTTTTCCTACGGCTTCAATAATTCCGGAAAGCTCATGCCCTGGTACATGGGGTAATTCAATATCCGGATCATGACCGATCCAGCCATGCCAGTCACTTCGACAAAGACCCGTCGCCATAACTTTAACAACCACACCGTCAGGTGCAGGTGAGGGATCATCAACGGTCTTTAATGACGGAATAGAACCAAATTTTTCATATATAACGGCTTTCATAATTTAGCCCGCATCCCTGTCTTTTAAAGCAAACTTTAAAATCAGATAACCCAACACTCCTGACACAACTGAACCGATGATAATGCCAATCCGTTCATCAAGCATACTTTCAATACCGCCGCCTTCAAAGGCAAGTGACCCGATAAAAAGTGACATGGTATAGCCAATGCCGCAAAGGGCCGCTGTTCCATATAGAGCAGAAAGATTCATTCCCGCCGGAAGTTCTGTAAATTTTAATTTTATGCCAAGCCAGCAAAGGCCGAAAACTCCAACTTGTTTTCCAATAATCAGTCCCAGTATAATGCCAAGCGGCATTGGATGAAGAATGTCGTCCATACCTACGCCTGAGAAACTTATGCCGGAATTACAAAATGCAAATACTGGCAGGATAAACCATGCAACAACAGCATGAAGGTCATGTTCAAGGGTTTTCAGTGGCGAACTGTCTGGCCGCCGATCACATTTAAGCGGAATAAACATAGCCAGCACCACCCCGGCAAGCGTCGCATGGACACCGGATTTAAGAAGCGAAACCCACATTATAATCCCAAAAAGGATATAAAGACTTTTTTCAAACACCCCGCGTCGGTTAAGAAAATAAAGCGCGATAATACAAAATGCCGATACCAGTAACGCTGTTGTGGAAATATTACTGGTATAGAAAAGTGCGATAATCACGATCGCCCCGATATCATCAAAAATCGCCAGTGATGTCAGAAATATTTTAAGGCTGATGGGAACACGCGATCCCAGCAATGACAATACCCCAAGCGCAAAGGCGATGTCCGTTGCCGCCGGGATTGCCCATCCGCCAACGGTTTCCGGATTATCCCAGTTAAAGTAAAGATATATCCCCGCTGGCAGCGCCATACCACCGATGGCTCCAAGGCCTGGTAAAATGATGGATTTTGGCTCTGAAAGCTCCCCTTCGACGAATTCTCTTTTTAGCTCCAACCCCACAAGCAGAAAAAACACAGCCATCAAGCCATCATTGACCCAAAGAAGCAGAGGTTTATTGACTTCAAGAGCGCCCACCTGCACAGCAACGGTAGTATCAAGCAACATGGCGTAATAGGTATTAAGCGGTGTATTGGCAAGTATAATCGCCAGAAGTGCAGCAAACCCAAGCAATATTCCACCAGCAGATTCCTGCTCTAGGAATCTGACGATTGAAGATTTATGCTCTGTCACCATATCTGTCCTGATTTAATGTCGTTTCAGTCTACCATGTGCCGCGACAATAGCGGCGCTGTCAATCATAAAGTGTTCATAAAGATCAGGAAGGTCACCAGTCTGGCCGAAAGCCTCAACACCAAGTGGCACAACCGGGTTACCATGAATACTGCCTAACCATGAAAGATTTAAGGGATGACCGTCGCATACCGAAACCACCGTACAATCCCGTGCCAATTCCCCCATCAATTTTTCGATATGGGATACTTTTTGTATTTTATTGATCGCCGTACTGCGTCTGGATGCGGCCCAGTCCCGATATAAAATATCCGAAGATGTCACCGCCATGACGGCCATATTTTTATTTTCCTGCTGAAGATCCTGTACCGCACCCATAACTTCCGGCGCGATAGCACCGGCGTATATAATTGCGCATGAAGTCGTTGATGTAGGCTTTCTCAGCCAATATGCTCCCTTTACAATGTTATCCTTATCTTCTTCACTAAGCACCCGTGGCAATTGTTCTATTTTGCGGGTTGAAAGACGCAAATAAACAGACGAGCCATCGTCATCCTGCATGGTTTCAAAAGCCCATTTCATCAGTACCGCAAGCTCATCCGCATATGAAGGCTCTGCTGATGTAAGCCCCGGCTGAGAAAGCCCAATAAGCGGTGAATTGATTGACTGATGTGCCCCACCTTCAGGGCCAAGGGTAACACCGGAGGGTGTTGCCACCAGCATAAAGCGTGCACCCTGATATGCCGCATAATTAAGGGCATCAAGTCCCCGTGCAATAAACGGGTCATAAAGCGTACCCACAGGAAACAGACGTTCACCAAAATGTCTGTGCGCAAGCCCCAACTGTCCCAGCAAGGAAAATAGATTATTTTCCGCAATTCCCAGTTCCATATGCTGTCCGGATGGCCCTTTCTGCCAAATCTGAGCGCTTGGAATACGCTTGTCTTTAAAAACATCGGCCACGGCTTCACGTGAATATAACTTTCGTCGGTTAACCCACGGCCCCAGATTGGTGGACGATGTAACATCCGGACTTGTGGTGATTATCCGATCCGCGAGTTCACTATCGCCTTTGGCAAGTTCGAACATAATCTTTCCAAACGCTTCCTGCGTGGATTGAAGTTCTTCTTTCGGTGCCGGAATTTCCGGTATTCTTACAACAGCTGCTTTCTTCATCGCTTTCTGTCGTTGCTGGTAAGGGCATTTATCAATAAAATGCTGAAGCTTTCGGGCTTTGGCTTCTATGCCACCGAATTTATCCCACTCTGCACCTTCTTCCACATTCTGGTCTTCCTGAAACTGCGTCATTTGCCCGATGCTCATCAGACCCGCATGATTGTCTTTGTGACCCGCAAGCGGAAGCCCTTTCCCTTTAACCGTATAGGCAATAAAACATTGCGGTTGGTCACTGTCCGCACCCGAAAAAGCTTCAATCAGGGTTTCAAGATCGTGACCGCCTAGATTTGTCATCACTTCTGCCAGTTCCGGATCATTATAACGATCAAGAAATTCACCAAGACCACTTGTGCCTTTTAATTCTTCTGATAATTGTTTGCGCCACTCAGCACCACCCTGATAAGTAAGTGCAGAGTAAAGCTGGTTAGGACAATTATCAATCCAGTTTAAAATCGCTTCACCCGCCGGCCCGTCCTTGGCTTTCATAAGTTTTTTGCCGTATTTAAGCGATGAAACTTTCCAGCCCAGACTGCTGAACACACCGCTGATACGTTCAAAAAGCGCATCATCAACCACACCATCAAGGCTTTGGCGATTATAATCAATCACCCACCAGAGGTTCCGTGCTTTATGTTTCCAGCCTTCAAGCAGGCTTTCAAAAATATTTCCTTCGTCAAATTCCGCATCCCCCGCAAGAGCGATCATACGGCCCATGGCTTTTTCGTCATACCAGCCGTGATCAACCATATAATCCTGTGTAAGGGTGTTGAATAAAGTTGCCGCCACACCCATGCCAACGGAACCGGTTGAAAAATCCACATCCGTTGTATCTTTGGTAATTGATGGATAAGACTGTGCACCACCAAAGCCACGGAAATTTTGTAATTTGGAAAGATCCTGCCGATCCATCAGATACATAATTGCATGCATAATAGGTGAAGCATGGGGTTTTACCGCTATTCTGTCCTGCGGCCCCATAATATAAAAATAAAGTGCCGTCATAATAGTCGCAAGCGACGCACTGGATGCCTGATGGCCGCCTACCTTTAGCCCATCGCGGGATGGACGCAAATGGTTGGCGTTATGGATAAGGTAACTTGCAAGCCATAAAACTTTTTTCTCAAGAAGTTTCAGGTTCTCAATATCTGCTTCTGTGGCATGGGTGATTATTGGATTATCATTTGCTAAATTGTTCATTTCCGACCCTATCAAATAAAAAGTTACCGAATAGTAACATTATTATTTAAACAAGCCAAGCCTATATCTACGCAAGTAAACCTTTATTATCTGAAAGTGCCGCAATAACTGCATCAATATCATCATTATTATTATAAAAATGGGCAGAAATTCTGATATTGCCATCACGGCAGGATGCAATGATTCCCACCTTGGCCAAAGCTGCAACCAGGGCATATTCATCAGTTGAAGCAACCGTAATCATTGCACCATGTTTATCGGGGTCCAGTGGCGACATAAGCTTAGCACCGATGTCCTGAATACCTTTTTTAAGCCGTTCATTAAGCGTAGCGACATGACTGCGAATATTCGGCACTCCAATTTCCAAAATCATTTGTAGCCCCGCTTCAACCGCATATAAATTAGGAACTGATGGGGTACCCTGTTCAAAACGCCGTGCAGATTTAGCCGGAATATTATCATGAATAAGCATGGCATGGATATCTTCCTGCGCAAACCAGCCAGTCTGGGTTGGGCGGGATGTGGCAATTAAATCTTCGCGCACATAAAGAAAACCAACACCCGCCGTGGAAAGCAAATATTTAAGTGAACCACCAACAATAAAATCAACATCCCATACATTTACATCAATAGGAACAGCACCAACCCCCTGATAAGCATCGACCAGAATCATGGAGCCGCTTTTGCGCGCTATATCACGTATGGCAGGGATGTCTGCAAGCGCACCATTTCGATAACAAACGAGTGGCACCGCAACCAAAAGAGTGTTTTGATCAACAACACTTTCCAGATCATCCAGATCGATCATACCGTCCTTTTCTTTTACATGCGCAACCTCTGCGCCATGTTTTTTAAGCGCATGCCAAGCATGTGCTTCAGTTGGAAAGGCAAGGTCAGTTGTAACTATTTTTTTACGTGGTCCCGATAACTCGAGACTGCTTGAAACGGCACTTAATGATGCCGATGCTGACGTGGTAACAGCAATTTCATTTGATTTAGCCGATAAAAGTTCCGCAAATGATGCCCTGACCCGTTCAAGCCTATCACACCAATCAATCCAGTCTGCACCTTTCTCATGACGGTCTTTCAGATATTGCAGAAAAGCAGCTTCCACTTCATTAGACAGCGCAGCGTAGGAACAGCTATTGATATAAACCTTGTCCTTGAAGATGGGGAAGTGATCCCGATAATCTGCCATAGTTTTCATGATAGATCCTAATAATTGATGGCAGGGCTGCCGGACGGATAAAAAACACCCATCAGCATCATACCGCCTTCGTCTGTACATTCAAGTGAATGACCCTGTCTATGCGGCAGGAAAAGAACATCGCCCGTTTTAACGTCAGTGTATTTTGTGCCTGTCCACATACGCCCGTATCCGGTAAGAATAACAATCGCTTCTTCATAAAGATGTCTGTGCATGGCTGCTCTTGACTTCGGTATTTGACCAATAAACTGTGTTACTTCCATTGATCCCACCTTGGTATCAACTAGTTCCTGATAGAAACGGTTAGCCATTACATTGGCCGTTGCCATATCAAAGGCAACATATCTTTCGACCTGATTTTTATCAAAAGAACTGTTGTGACCATTACTTACTGTAAGCTCTGTAAGCATGGGGCACGCCGTCGCATAAATGACCATATCCTGGTCGGTTATGATACGAAATGATTCACCCGGTTTTATATAAATGCCCGCTTCCTTATTCACATCAAATAATACACCGGCAATGTCCACTTGACCTGCACCGCTCACAAAATAAAGCACCGTATCAACATCTTTATACTCAAGCCAAGGGGTAGTCCCGGGGGACACAAGCAAACGATGCAGGCTTAGTTTAGTTGCACCGTCTTCTTTGGTAATCACAGGCTGATATCTCAAATTTCCGGTAACGTTATCTCCTGTTTCAACCGGGGTCATAACATAGGCACCGCCATCTAGGACTGCTTTGCCATCAATCTGATCAACAAATACCGAACCTTCCATGGATTTTATTTCCTCTGGACTCGCTTCCGCATATTCGTCTTCAAGATTGTTGTGTGATCCATCACAATAAGGACCCGATCTCGTCGCTTTACAGGCACATAGAAGCACATCTTCCGATTTTTCAGCTTTAAATACCATGGGACGATGATCCGTACCCTTATGCGAACCATCACAAAAAGGCTGTCCCTTGCTTCTTTTGCAGGTACACCATGCATATTTTTTCCCTTCTTCAAGGGTAACAAGGCAGGGTTTATTGGTAACCGTATGATTTGACATTTTTAAACCTTTATTCTTCCTTTGCCAATTTAATCAAAAGCGATGATGGTGACCACCATCTCTCTCCATGTTTCTCGGCAAATTCTTCTATCTTTTTTAAACATTTTTTTAAACCAAGATGCCGCGCATAATGCATGGGGCCACCCTTATAACGGGGAAAGCCAAAACCAAGTGCGTAGACAACATCTATATCGCTTTCTTTCATGGCAATACCTTCTTCAAGTATTTTATAGCCTTCATTTACAAGGGCGAGTACACAGCGGTCCTCTATTTCCCGGTCACTTATTTCCCGTCTGGTTATGCTATACTTTTTGGCCATTTCCAGTGCCAGTTCCTCCGCACGTGGATTTGGCTTTTTTCCATCATCATAACGATAAAACCCTGTGCCGGTTTTTTGTCCTTTATGCCCTTCTGCCACAAGCGCTGCATGAACACTGAATGCCCGTTCATCATAGGCATCTGTGCTAAGGTTTTCCCGCGCCATCACACCAATATCAATCCCTGCCATATCCAACATGCTGAACATACCCATGGGCATACCAAAGTCATACATTACACGGTCAACCTGCTCAATGGTTGCACCTTCCATTAACAAAAGGCCTGCTTCCCGCCCATAGCATGACGACATTCTGTTGGCGATAAACCCGTAACAAACTCCTGAAAGAACGGCTGTCTTTTTTATTTTTCTTGCAAGTGCAAATGCAGTGGCAATAACATCGCCTTCAGTGTTGCCTGTTCTTATAATTTCAAGCAGCGGCATGATATGAGCCGGGCTAAAGAAATGAAGACCAATCACATCCCCTTTACGGTTCGTCGCAGTTGCTATCTCATCAATATCCAAAAAGGATGTGTTGGTCGCAAGTATTGCATCCGGTTTTAAAATCTGATCCAGTTTTTCAAAAACCTGTTTTTTAATATCCATATCCTCATAAACCGCTTCAATAACCAGATCGGTCGCTGAAAGATCATCATAACAATCACTTATGGTAAGAAGATCAATGGCACGTGCCATTTGCTCTTCGGATATCCTGCCTTTGGCAACTGATGAATTATAAATGTCTTCAATTTTCTGCTTCGCAGAAGCGCCCGCCTCAGCCGAAATTTCAAGCAAGGTGACCGGCATCCCTGCATTCAAAAAATTGATGGCAATGCCGCATCCCATAATACCCCCACCTATCACTGCGACATTTTCAATATCACGCGAAGCTGTATTTTTATCAATTCCTGGCACTTTTGCTGCAGCACGCTCAGCAAAAAACAAATGCCGCTGCGCTTTTGACTGGGAAGAAGATACCAATTCCTTAAATTTTTCCCGTTCAAACTTTATGCCATCCTTGAAGCAAAGCTCAGTTGATGCTTTAACGGCTTCTATTGCCGCAAATGGTGCCAGAAAACCGCGGAATTTGCGTTCTGATTTCGTTTTATAGGCTTCAAATATTTCATTATCCGCATCACAGGTAAGATCACTGACCCTTCGAACAGGTTTCTTGTCCTTCAGTAAATTACGGGTAAAGTCAATAGCGGTTTCCAGTAAATTACCTTCGCGTACATGGTCAGCAATACCCAGGTCCATCGCACTTTTTGCGGTAATGGGTTTGCCGCTGCAAATCATATCAAGGGCAGCTTCCGGCCCAATGAGCCTTGGCAGTCTCTGGGTCCCCCCCGCACCAGGGATAAGACCCAGATTGACTTCGGGAAGACCGACTTTCCCGTTTATGTCCATGATCCTGTAATGACAGCACATTGCCACTTCAAACCCGCCGCCAAGTGCTGTGCCATGCATCGCCGCAACAAGCGGTTTTGAAACTCCGTCCATGATATCCATCAAATCCGGTAATGTTGGTGTAAGAGGCGGTTTGCCGAACTCAGAAATATCAGCACCAGCACAAAATGTCCGCCCGGCACATATAATGATGATAGCCTGCACATCTTCCTTATCCGACACGTCTTTTAACGCATCACATAAACCGTTACGCACCGCATGGGAAAGCGCATTAACGGGAGGATTATCAACAGTAACAATCGCAATATTTTCATTGATTTCTGTGGATATAACGCTCAAAATTTATTCCTCGACCAGGTAATCCTGCATGGCTTTTTTAACGTGACTGGGGAGCGGATGGCTTTTCATAATGCTGCCTTTGCCCTTTATATAAACCAGCTTCACGTCAGCGCAGAGTATTTCTTTTTCTTCAACCTTTGCTTCGATATAAACAGAAAAAGAAGCCCGCCCGATTTTGGTCACCACAAGTGACCAGACAACATAATCTTCAAGTTCGGCAGGATTTTTGAAATTCACATTCAAATTGACAGTGGGCACCCCATAATCCGTTTCAACAATCATTTCTTTGTAACTGAACTTTACAACATCCGCGAAGAAATCTTCGACGATATCATTAATCATTTCCACCAGACGCGGATAATATGTAATACCGGCCGCATCGGTTTGCCCGAAACGGATTTTTCTTGTCACTTTGAATGTGGCCATGTTTTCTTCTCTGCTTTTATCATTAATGATGACGGCTTGGCTTGGCCTTTTGTTGCCATTCAAGCTGCTGTGCACGTGCCTTTTCTTTTAGGCTATAGGCCTGCGCTTTTCCAGCAAGATATTGTTTTTCCCAGTCATTATCATCAAGCGGCACACCATACCAGGCCGCAGCTTCGCGCATAAAGAAAGGGTTCCACAAATGTGACCGCCCCACCGCAACCAGATCCGCACGACGGGTATGGAGGATTGTATTGACCTGTGCAGGTTCCGTAATTGCACCAACCGCCATTGTCGCAACTTTTGGCACATTTCTGATCGCTTCAGCAAAACCCAATTGAAACATACGACCATAAACCGGTTTCTGGTCAGGAACAGTTTGCCCCGCAGATACATCAATAAGATCCACGCCAGCATCCCGAAACGCATTAGCGATATAAAATGTATCTTCCTCTGTGATACCACCATTTTTCCAATCCGTCGCGGAAATACGCACGGCCATTGGTTTGTAGGATGGCCAGACTTCTCTCATCGCTGCGAAAACCTCAAGCGGGAAACGTACCCGGTTTTCAATATCTCCACCATATTCATCATTACGTCTGTTTGTAAGCGGTGAAAGGAACGACGCAATCAGATAACCGTGGGCCGCATGTAATTCGATCATATCAAATCCGGCACGGTCAG
>JAUILB010000416.1 GCA_030432815.1 Alphaproteobacteria bacterium
TGTATATCTTTCTGAGAAAGCAGGTGAAATTGGTTTCCCGTTATTGATAAAAGCTGTGGCGGGTGGCGGCGGAAAAGGTATGCGGTTAGTTAATAATGCAGGTGAATTTTTAGCTTCGCTGGAATCCGCAAAGCGAGAAGCGCTGGCGGCTTTTGGTAATGACAGGGTGCTTTTGGAAAAATATATTCGAAAATCACGCCATATCGAGGTTCAGGTTTTTGCCGATAGAGTTGGAAACGTTGTCTATTTGCATGAGCGGGATTGTTCGCTTCAAAGACGTCATCAGAAGATTGTTGAAGAAGCCCCTGCACCGGACCTTAGCGATGATATGCGTTTCGAAATTGGTGAGACCGCTGCAAAGGCGGCGAAAGCAATCAAATATCGTGGGGCGGGGACCATTGAATTTATTGTCGATGTTGAACATGGCCTAAAAGATGCGCCATTTTATTTCATGGAAATGAATACAAGATTACAGGTGGAACATCCCGTAACGGAATTAATTACGGGAATTGATCTTGTTGAGTGGCAATTGAGGGTTGCTTCAGGAGAGCGTTTACCCTTAACGCAGGATGATATCAAACTTAATGGTCATGCATTTGAAGTAAGGCTATATGCGGAAGATCCAACAAAAAACTTTTTACCACAAACAGGCACGTTGCATCATTTTTCATATCCGGAACAGAGTAAGAATTTTCGCCTTGATGCCGGCGTGGACGAGGGGGACGAGGTAACCATTTATTATGATCCAATGATTGCCAAATTAATAGTATGGGGTCAAAGCCGCGTAGAGGCAATCAGACATATGAGGTGGGTTTTAAAAGAAACGGCAATTGCAGGTGTAAAAACCAACCTGGAATTTTTACATAATATTTTTAATCATACCTCTTTTAAAGTTGCGGATTTTGATACAGGTTTTATTGATCACTATTGCGACAGGCTTGTCAGCCGTGATGAACAATCTTTTGTACCTGTTTTGGCACTTGCATCTTTATTCGAATTAATGCCGCATACGGACGGTGATGATGTTTGGGACTGGTCAGATGGCTGGCAGCTTAATCATAATCTTTGTGTTAAACAAACATTCACAGAGAACAGCAATAGCTATGATTTATGGGTTACCTATCTTAGAGACGGTTTTTCAATCAAAGTAGATAACCACGAATATCAAATAAAGCTGATTAAGAGGTATGGCAACATTATCCAGATATTGCTGGACGGCAAAAAAGTAAGTGGCAAAGTCATCAAACTCAAAAATGATTTTACGGTTTTTTGCGATGGGATGGTTTCTTATTTACACCATTATATCCCAGGGGCAGATCATGATGAGCAGGAAATAACAGACGGTAGTGTGATTACACCGATGCCAGGAAAAATATCCCGGCTTATTGTCAAAGACGGTGAAAGTGTGGAGCAGGGACAAGCTCTGATGGTTGTGGAAGCCATGAAAATGGAACATACAATAAAGGCACCTGTTGCTGGTGTTATTGTCTCCGCGGGGCTTTGCGAAGGTGATCAGATTGCGGATGGGCAACTGCTTCTGAGGGTAGATATAGGCAATGACTGATGTAAAGATATTTGAAGTAGGGCCAAGGGACGGTCTTCAGAATGAGTCTGATTTTATTGATACTGATATAAAAGTTGCCCTTATCAATATGTTATCAGCAACAGGGATTCAGAAAATTGAAGTGACGAGCTTTGTTTCGCCGAAATGGGTGCCGCAGCTTGCGGATAGTTCAGAAGTAATGAATAAGATAAAACGTGCTGCAAATGTAACTTATTCTGCACTTACACCAAATGTGCGGGGCATGACGGATGCGCTAAAGGCCAATGTTGATGAGGTGGCAATTTTCGCGGCTGCTTCGGAAAGTTTTAGCCAGAAAA
>JAUILB010000085.1 GCA_030432815.1 Alphaproteobacteria bacterium
ACCATAGCCTAAAATCTGTTCAATTTCGCTACTTTTTACACCAATAATCTGTTTTGCATCTTTTGATGCGTATGCAACCAGCCCCCGGGCAATTTCTTTATTGTTCTTGTCTGTTACTTTAACTGTGTCGCCACGTTCAAACTCGCCGGTTACTTTAATAACGCCTGCCGGTAGAAGACTTTTGCCGCTTTCAAGTGCGCGAACCGCCCCCTGGTCAATAACCAGCGTTCCCAAAGGTGATAATGTGCCGGCTATCCATTTCTTTTTAGACGCAAGGCGAGAAGTTGATGCGTCAAACCATGTTCCTTTCCTGGTAACGGTATAATTTTCTATTGGATTATCAATAGTGCCATTTAAAATGACCATATTACATCCACTTGTTGTCGCGATAACAGCAGCAGCTATTTTGGTAATCATTCCGCCGCTGCCAAAACCTGTCGAGACAGGCTCCCCGGCCATGGCTTCAATTTCTGGGGTTATTTGTTTTACGTGATCAATAAAGCTCACTTCATTATTTGATTTTGGATCCGCACTATAAAGCCCGTCAATATCTGAAAGTAAAAATAGCAAATCCGCTTCACACATGGACGCAACACGTGCGGCAAGACGGTCATTATCACCAAATCTTACCTCATCGGTTGCCACTGTATCATTTTCATTAATGACGGGGATTACGCCCAATTCCAATAACCTGCTAATGGTGCCCCGTGCATTCAGATACTGACCACGATCCTCGGTGTTACTATAAGTGAGCAGAACTTGCGCGGCAGGTAGATTATGGTTTCCGAGTTTTTCTCTGAAGGTAGCGGCAAGCTCAATTTGTCCTATCGCTGCGGCCGCCTGATTTTCCACCAGTTTTTTACTCATTTTAAGGCCAAGTATTTTCCGGCCTAAAGCGATTGAACCGGAAGAAACCAGAATAACGTCCTTGCCCATATTTTTAAGTTTTGCGACATCTTGTGCGATGCTTGATAGCCAGTCCGAGCGGATTTTTCCGCTTTTTTCATCAACAAGTAATGCAGAGCCGATTTTAATAACCACTCTGTTAACTGTATCAAAAAGCTTATTATCTTTAAAATCACTCATTCTAAATCGGCGACCAGGGTGCCTGATTAAGACTTAAGCCGTCTTCCTCAGTGTCCTGTTCTTCCTGTTCTTTTGTTTCTTTTTCTTTGTTGCGAATAAGTTCAACATTTTCAAGTAAAGCTCTTAAAAGTTCAGTAACGCCGGCACCCGTTACACCGGAAATCGGGAAAATTGGCGAGTTTGTAACACTTTTTAGCTCAGACGTCAGCATGTCGACAAGTTCATCATCAAGTGCATCAATTTTGTTAAGTGCTATAATTTCTTTTTTATCGGCCAGATCTTCTCCATATTCATCAAGTTCATGGCGAATGGTTTTATAGGCTTTGGCTACATCGTCGCCAGTTGCATCAATTACATGAAGGATCGTTGCGCATCTTTCTACATGTCCCAGAAAACGATCTCCAAGCCCCTGTCCTTCATGCGCCCCTTTGATTAACCCTGGTATGTCAGCAATGACGAATTCCTTGCTATCCACATAAACCACGCCAAGCTGCGGTTTTAGTGTTGTAAAAGGATAGTCGGCTATCTTTGGTTTTGCCCGACTAGCAGCAGCGAGAAAGGTTGACTTGCCAGCATTAGGCAGTCCGACAAGACCGCAATCTGCCATTAATTTAAGTTGCATCCAGATCCACATTTCTTCAGCGGGGCCGCCGTCTGTGGTTTGTCGGGGTGCCTGGTTTACGGATGTCTTAAAGCTGGCATTACCGCGTCCGCCTTTACCACCTTCAAGCATAAGAACCGATTGTCCTTCTTCGGTTAGGTCAGCGAACATTACATCATTATTCTCATCAAAAATTTGCGTACCAACAGGTACCTTTAGAATGATGTCGTTACCTTTTGCACCTGTTCTGTTCTTCCCCATGCCATGCATGCCCCGCCCGGCTTTAAAATGCTGTTGATAACGAAAATCAATAAGTGTGTTTAAACCGCCAACGGCTTCGATAACAATATGGCCACCACGTCCGCCATTTCCGCCATCAGGTCCACCAAATTCAACGCTTTTTTCACGACGGAAGCTTAAGCACCCGACACCTCCGGCACCTGACTTTATATATACTTTGCATTGATCAAGAAACTTCATAATATTCTCAAGCGGTTAACCTGTAATTTAACGACTATACTCTATATAATTTCATTTAAGCGTAAAAAAAGGAGAGTGAACGATCATTCTCCTTTTAAAATCTCTATAGCGTTAAATTTTATTCTAGGCGTCTGTTTCAACAGAAACAAAATTACGTTTTAATTTGCCTTTGTAAAATTTGATCTTGCCTTCCGAAAGAGCGAAAAGAGTATGATCTTTACCCATGCCAACATTGTTACCCGGGTAAAACTTGGTACCCCGTTGACGGACAATGATGTTTCCCGGTGCTACAACTTCACCGCCGAACTTTTTTACACCAAGGCGGCGACCAGCTGAATCGCGACCATTACGGGAACTACCACCAGCTTTCTTATGTGCCATTGTTATTTCTCCTTAGTTTTTGTTGCGGTTTTCTTTTTTGCTGCAGGCTTCTTAGCAGCGGCTTGCTTCGGCGCGGCTTTTTTTGCTTCTGCCTTTGGAGCCTCTTTTTTAGCAGCGGGTTTTTTAACCGCCGCTTTTTTCGGTGCGGCCTTCTTTTCTTCTACTTTCGCTTCAACCTTTTTCGGTGCGGCGGCTTTTTTTGCAGCACCTTTTCCAATATCAGTAATGCGCAGAACAGTTTGTTCCTGCCTGTGGCCTGCTTTACGACGATAGTTTTGGCGTCGCTTCTTCTTGAATACAATAATTTTTGAGGCACGTGCCTGTTCAAGAATTTCAGCACTTACAACAGTACCAGAAACAGTAGGTGTCCCTACTTTGATACCTTTGTCGTCGCCGACCATAAGTACATGATCAAGGGCAATAGTTGCACCCGCTTCACCATCAAGTTTTTCAACCTTTATTACATCGCCCACAGCTACTTTATATTGCTTGGCGCCTGTTTTGATGACTGCAAACATAATGTTTTTCCTATTTTATCTTCTGGTCATAGCCGGTAATGAACCTGATTCATATTTTCTGACCGGGGTATGACGAATGTCATCTTTCAATGTGAGAATCTTTTCCCACGTCTAAAAGTGGGCGAAATATAGCGTTAACGCCACATCTGTCAAGGATTTTCGTGATAAAATTATCCGCCGGAGGCAATAATATCCAGTTTATCCAAATTCAGTATTTCTACAAATTGGCTATCGCTTAGTGAAATCAAGTTTTCTTTGCTCAGAATGGTAAATTGACGACTTACCGTTTCAATGGTCAATCCCAGATAATCTGCTATATCGGAACGACACATCGGCAAATATACTTTCTTATTGTGATCTCTCATAGATTTATCAATGAGATTAAGCAAAAAAGTGGCCAGTTTTTCTTTAGCGCTTTTTCGTCCCAACAGTAACATTTGATCCTGAGTTCTCTGTAATTCCGCGTGTGTGATATTTAAAACCTTTTGACCAAGCTTCGGAATATCGGAAAATTTTTTAATGATATCAGCCCGCGGCATGCGGCAAAGCTCTGTATCGGTTATGGTTTCTGCTGTATAAGAATACCCATTTGAGCAGGCAAGGCCAAAAAACTCCCCGGGAAATAAAAAACCTATGATCTGACGTCGCCCGTCAGCGAGCATTTTGGATATCCTCACACATCCGGATTTAATGTTAAACAGATATTCTGCTGTTTCACCTTCCACGCAAATCTGTTGTTTGGCGATAATACGGATGTTTTTTGAAATACCAGCAATATCATTAAGTTCATTTTCTTCTAGTACGCTGCACATGGAAACATATTTCGCAATACATTGGTCACATGACGGATAGCAGACTTCACTATTTGAAGTATGGTTGGCGTATTCTATTACTGGTAATGATTTATTTTTAGAAATCATACTAAACCCAAAATTTACAACAATCTTGTTTCCTATTTTAAATGATATCGTATAGCGAAGTCCCGTGCCAGATAAATTAATGGCCGCATTGTTTTTTACAATGCAGCCATAAAATTATATTGGAACAGGTCTATACTTCTTCAATTTTTAAAAACCATAGTTAAGGCTAAGTCTGAAATTTCGTCCCGGCATTGGTAGCAGGTCTTTCAGGAAAGATGTATGTTGGCGCTGTTCTTCGTTTGTTACATTTAATGCCTGTAGTTTTATATTAAGATCACGCTCGCTGCCAAAAGGCCTCCAGGTCGCAGACAGATCCAGATTGACATATTCGTCCGTGGGTAAAATATCATTTGCGGTATTTGTTTTATTGCCTACGTATCTGACATCAGCACCCAGATCATAATATTCGCTTTTATAATCCATACCAAAATTAAAGCTTGTCGCGGGCATTCTTGGTACGACGGCTCCTCCGTTAAAGCGGGCATGGACAAAATCACCTGATGCATTAACTTCGATAGTGTAGTCTGCATCATCAACAATAATATAACCCATTTCAACTTCCGCGCCGTAAAACTTGGCGTCACGAGCCTGATATTCAAGTACGCGGAGTTCTTCTATTTCTTCACCTGTTTCTTGCTGGTAAATAAAATCATCATACCATGTATGATATAGGTTTACGCTTCCGGTAAAACGGTCCAGATTCCGCTTAAATGTCAGTTCCACGCTTGTTGCTTTTTCTGTGCCCAGATTAAAATTACCCATTTCATAGGAGCTTGTCGCCAGATGCGGTCCGTTTGAATAAAGTTCTTCAGGGGTAGGGCTTCGTTCCGAACGGCTTGCGCTGATACCGATAAGGTCATGTTCGGTTGGATGAATGGCTGCCCCAGTCGAAAAACTGAATGTGTTGAATGACTTTTTAAGTCCCTGGGTTTTACTTTCAGTTGTCTGGTGATCGAAACGTCCACCAATTTCAAAGGTTACAGCGTCTATAGAAATTTCCTCAACAACGAAAGCACCCCACTGAAAAGTATCATTGGGCGGTGTAAATGCTTCTTCACCGATCGCTGCGAATTCGCGATCCCTTAGCTGAATACCCATGGAACCATGCACATTTCCAATTTCCTGTTGGATTAGTTCTACACGACCTTCCCAGCCTTTATTGGTAAAGCGGGTGCCTTCTTCAGCACCCTCTAACTCAATGTGTTTATAATCGGCATATCCAAAACGCACACGACCTTCCTGGAAGAACAGAAAATCTCTTTCAACATTTCCTTTTAAATCGAAACGCTTTTGATCAAGGTTGATACGCACAACTTCTTCTTCGTGCTCCTCTTCCTCTTCTACGCCTTCCTCTTCTTCATGGTGTGCGTGTCCGGGGACACCATAGTCGCTATCATTCAGATTAAATGACGCACCAAAAGTAAAATCGTCACCAATTACAGCCAGGCCAACCGAGCCACCTTTATTTTCCAGATCAGAATTTTCAACGAAACCAAACTGTTCTTCATGTGCTTCTTCAAGTTCTTCACCTTCTGCGTGTTCGGCTTCTTCCATAGCACGCAGAATATCACTTTCCGCATATCCGGGTATGCTGTAGTTGTCAGTTTTACGGTAATAGCCATCAACATGAAGCACAAGATTATCCATTACGGCCGCATTGAAGGTTCCGCCTCCTGAGCGGTCATTTGAAACACTATCAACAGAAATACGCGCTTTGCCTGAAACGCCATTTTCCGGCACGAATGTAGGGATACGGTTATCAATGATATTGACCACACCGCCGACAGCGTTACTTCCATAGAGCAGTGTGCTTGCTCCGCGCATAATTTCAATACGTTCTGCTGTAAGAGGATCACCAGCTACTGCATGGTCCGGGCTTGTGCTTGCTGCATCGATACTTCCGATACCGTTGATAAGAACACGGATTCTGTCACCACCAAGACCACGGATTATAGGCCGGCTTGCACCGGCACCAAAAGAAGTTGATGATATTCCCGGAAGACCGGCAAGTGTTTCACCAATTGTCGCGGATAAGCTTTCTTCAAGATCATCATCTGCAAGGACGTTACTTCCCTGTAATACATCGAAATCAGCCTTTCCATGCGGTGATGCCGTAACAAATATGATGTCTACATCATGACCGTGGCCCTGGGCCTCTGCCTGTGCGGTTCCCTGCCCTGTTTCCTGGGCGTAAGCATTACCGGTTATTATGGATGCTATAGATATAGCAGCCAGACTTGTCACGTTACGCAAATTTGTTATCATGTTCATACCTCTTAACGAATCTGATATGGAACATATTGTGTTATATTGTAACATTCAAGATATTTTCTATATCATTTATAAATGTCTAATTTTTGCGAGAGGATCACCTGATCATATTGACTTTCTCATTGTAATTACATAACAATAATAGAATAATTGGTGAAGAGCATATGGTTTTAATTCGTCGAAATTACAAAATCCTTTTGTTTATTGCTGTGGCTGCAATGTTGGTTTCACAGGCGATTGTGGCCGGGCATGACCAATTTCATAATCATATTTCTGATGATTGTGTAATCTGTAAAATAGCTGAAGTATCAAATGATAAGGCCAGCTTGGCGCAAACAGTTTCTATCGTGCTTCCAAATCTAGCAGGAGTAGAGTTCTTTGCTGCCGGACTGCCATTTGAAAATAAGCTTTGGAATACGGCGCAATCAAGGGCACCCCCTGCATCCTAACCCTGGTAAAAACAATGTTTTATTGAGGAAGCTGATTGTCGGCTTCCCATTTCGGACATGTATAAATTTATGGAATAAAAGTGATTTCAATTCGCTTAATTTCCAAACGGATATACTAAAGGATGCAGAATGATTAACAAAATTAGTGCGCTTGAAAAAAATAGCGATAATGAGATTTTTAAACAGCAACCAGAATATGTGAAAGTTACTGGCTTAACACCAAATCAAAGAAAAGTATACGAAACCTTGCTTGGCCTGGGTAGGTCAGCAGGGGCTTATGAACTTCTTGAGATACTTCATAAAAAGGGAATTAATGCAGCAGCAACGGTTTATCGTGCGTTAAATGATCTGGTGCATAAAGGGTTGGTTCAGCGTATCGTAAGTACTCGCAAATTTATTGCGCATAAATCAAAAATAAAAAAAGATAATGAATCCGTGCTTCTGATTTGTCAGCACTGTGGAGAGGTTTCATCACTTGAAGATCAAAACATAATTGAAATGTTTGATAAAAATTTAAAAGAAAATGGATATCATGTTCGCCAGTATAATCTGGAGTTAATGATTTCATGTGATGAGTGTGTTGCAAAAAACAGTGCGATTGATCACAGAATACAGTTATGAGGAACTGGCAGTATCGTTTTGGCTTTTTAGAATATAATAATTAATAAGTGCATGGGCGTCCCCTGAATTCCATTCTGCGGGACCCACCAGCCGACCTATTTCGTAGCCATCTGGTCCGATTAATATACTTGTGGGTAACGCACTTGATTGTAACGACCGCGCGACAGCGCGGTTACCATCGATATAGGTATCCAGATTTGTTATTTTATGCTCTTCCAGAAATTTTATTGAACTTTCTATACCATCCTGATTTTCGGAAATAAGAACAACCTGAAAATTTTCACCGCCTAATGATCCCTGAAGCTCATTTAAATCAGGCATTTCTTTTACACATGGTGCGCACCATGTGGCCCATAAGTTGACCAAGATGACTTTCCCGGAAAAATCTGAAAAGTCAAAGTCATTGCCATTTTCATCCTGAAATTTTGCCGTTGTGGCAGGGATCTGATTTTCATGAAACTGAAATCTTTTCATTGCCCCTGCGTTAAGGCCTTGCGGTATATCGTTATTTGGCGTATTTCCTAGATCATAAACAGAAAACGCAGCAATGCCGAGCGCAATGAAGGATAGGAAATAAATCATTTTATTTTTCATGTTTACCTCGGGCTCAAACAAAGATGAGACGTATGACAGACAATATACAAAAACCAAAAGCAAATAGCCTTTGGGGTGGCCGTTTCGAAGGTGGCGTATCCGACATAATGGAAAAGATAAACGCCTCAATCGATTTTGATAAAATCTTATACAGACAAGATATCAAGGGATCAATGGAACATTGCAAAATGTTGGTTTCTACAGGTATTATTTCTGCCGGAGATGGAGATGCTATCCAAAAGGGTCTCGCACAAATCGAGAAAGAAATTGATGCAGGTGAATTTACATTTTCTGCGGCCCTGGAAGATATCCATATGAATATTGAGGCGCGCCTCACGGAAATTATTGGTTCCGCCGCCGGACGTCTTCATACGGCGCGATCCAGAAATGATCAGGTTGCGACAGACTTTAAACTTTACGTAAGAGACGCCTGTGATCAGGCTGACGAGGCATTAAAAGCATTACAAATTGCCCTTATTGAAAAAGCAGAGGAAAATGCTGATGTGATTATTCCCGGCTTTACCCATTTACAAAGCGCACAACCTGTAACATTTGGTCATCATATGCTTGCCTATTTTGAAATGTTTACACGGGATCGTGCACGTTTTCAGGATGCGCGCAAACGCCTTAATGAATGTCCCCTGGGTGCAGCGGCCCTTGCGGGAACATCGTTTCCGATAGATCGCCATCAAACG
Source organism: Alphaproteobacteria bacterium (assembly GCA_030432815.1). GTDB lineage: Bacteria > Pseudomonadota > Alphaproteobacteria > Sphingomonadales > Emcibacteraceae > Pseudemcibacter. The sequence goes on from JAUILB010000085.1 coordinate 8,617, forward strand.
GCCAAAGCGCTTGGTTTTGAACGACCGACAGCAAACTCAATGGATACTGTTTCTGACCGGGACTTCGCGCTTGAATTTATGGCGGCAGCTTCTATCAGTGCCGTGCATATTTCAAGACTTGCTGAAGAAATGGTGACATGGTCCTGCGCACAATTCGGTTTTATTCAGATGTCCGATAGTTTCACAACGGGTTCGTCAATTATGCCACAAAAAAGAAATCCGGATGCCGCCGAACTTTGTCGCGGCAAGGCAGGACGTATCATTGGTTCATTTAACAGTTTACTGATTACGATGAAAGGGCTTGCGCTTACTTTCTCAAAAGATATGCAGGAAGACAAGGAAGCGACTTTTGATGCAGTGGAAACCTATTCACTTATTGTTGCTGCCATGACAGGTATGGTTGAAGATATGAAAGTGAATGTCGAAAATATGCGAAATGCCACCAAAGTCGGATTTATTACGGCTACTGATCTTGCTGACTGGGTTGTACGGGTTCTGGGCCTTCCTTTCCGTGAGGCGCATCATATTACCGGATCACTCGTTGCAATGGCCGAGAAAAATGGCTGCGATCTTGATGGTTTGACACTTGAGGAAATGCAGCAGGTTGAACCTAAAATTACCAGTGATGTTTTCAATGTACTTAGTGTTGATAAGTCTGTGGCAAGTCGTGTGAGTTACGGAGGTACTGCACCTTCCGAAGTCCTCAAGCAGGTGAAACTTGCCAAAGAGAGAATATAGCATCATGAAAAATATAGTGAATTTGTTGGTTGTCGCCTTTATATGTGTTTCCATAAATGCATGTGGAAAGAAGGGGGATGTTCTTCCGCCGCCTGATTATAATGCGCCATCGGATAATAACTGAGGTCAGATTACGATGAATTATTTTGAGTACCGCGATGGTGAAATGTTTGCCGAAAATATCAAAGTTAGTGATATTGCAGAAAATGTAGGAACGCCTTTTTATCTATATTCAAGTGCGTCTCTTGCCTATCAGTTTAATCAGTTTAAAGAAGCATTTGGTGACCTTGATTTACTTTTGTGTTACGCAGTTAAGGCAAATACCAATCAGGCGGTCATAAAGACCCTGGCAGATCTTGGTGCCGGGGCAGATGTGGTGTCTGAAGGTGAAATGCGCAGAGCGTTGCTTGCTGGTGTTCCACCCTCGAGAATTGTCTATTCCGGTGTTGCCAAAACAGTCAAAGAAATGACATTTGCACTGGATCAGGAAATTTATCAGTTCAATGTGGAAAGCGAGCCTGAACTTTATCAGTTAAGTGAGGTTGCCAGCTCAATGGGCAAGGTCGCTGATATCACTTTTCGGGTAAATCCCGATGTTGATGCAAAAACACATGCGAAAATTTCAACTGGTAAATCAGAAAATAAGTTTGGTGTTCCCTGGAAGGGAATAAGGGAGCTTTGTTCC
>JAUILB010000417.1 GCA_030432815.1 Alphaproteobacteria bacterium
CTTCCCACTGGTTGCTGATATCACAAAATCCATTGCATCCGATTATGGTGTCCTGATTGAAGGGGCTGGTGTTGCACTTCGCGGGTCATTCCTGATTGATAAGGCTGGAAATATCCGTCATTATGTGATTAACGACCTGCCATTAGGCCGTAACGTCGACGAAAGCATCCGCATGGTGGAAGCCCTTCAATTCCATGAAGAACATGGCGAAGTATGCCCCGCCGGCTGGAATAAAGGTGATGACGGCATGACAGCAAGTGCAGAAGGTGTTGCAAGCTATCTTGAAGGGCATGCTGATAAACTTTAAGTCATACACATAAATGACAAAAAACCCCGGTTCATATGACCGGGGTTTTTTATTGAATACGTGATTATTCTTTAAATATTCGGATCACGCCTGAATTCATCAAGATCAATTTCATCTTCCCATACGGCCACTGCTGTACTCACCGCAAGGTCCCCGGTAACATTAACAGTGGTTCTGACCATATCAAGTGGCCGATCAAATGGCAGCAGGAAGCCAACCACAATAGCTGTCTGATCTGCTGTGATTCCCATTACACCCAAAACACCCGCAAGTAAAAACAGGCTCGCGGATGGAACAGCAGCAGTCCCGATCGATGCAATTGTCGTGGTAAGAGCGATAAGCGCGTAATCCGCAAAACCAAGCTCGATACCAAAAGACTGGGCGGTAAAGACAGCAACCGTACCCACATATATGGCCGTACCATCCATATTAATGGTCGCGCCAAGCGGAATAACAGATGATGCAACCGGCGGTTTGATCCCAAGATTATCTTCGGCAACAGCCATTGTCACCGGCATGGTGGCACTGCTTGACGATGTGGAAAACGCAACTAGCTGCGCATCAATAATATCCTTGAAAAACCGTACAGCCGGAAGTTTCAAAACAACCTGTATAAGACTTCCGTGCGTTAACAAAACATGCAACACACATCCGGCAACAATCGTACCCGCAAGTGGCGCAACATCCAAAAGGACGGCTACCCCCCTAGTCCCGGTAACAGATGCGATAAGTGCAAAAACACCAAAAGGGGCAACCTCCATAATAATATGTGTGATTTTAAGCACAACTTCTGCTGCGCTACTCATCACATCGCCTACAGGTTTTGCCTTGTCACCGGCGAGCATAATACCAACCCCGAACATAAGCGCGAAGAAAATGACCGCCAGAATATCCGCTTCTGCCAGTGCTTTTACAGGGTTTTCGGGAACGATATTCATCAACCGTTCTCCAAGCGGCATAGCTTCGGCAAGAGTTTGTGCCTCACCGCCGGAAATGGAAACGCCGTTTCCTGGCTGAACAATCGCCGCCAGGGTCAAACCAATGATGATAGCGATAGCGGTAGTGCCAAGATATAAACCCAGTGTTTTTAGACCAATTGAACCAAGCTTCTTCGGGCTGCCCATCGCGACAACACCGGATACCAGTGTTACAAAAATCAAGGGTACAACGATCATGCGGATCAGACGGATAAATAAATCGCCGATCCATTTGATATTGGCAGCACCTTCACCAAAAATTTGTCCAACAATGACCCCAAGCACAAGTGCGATCAGTATCCGCTTCCAGAGTTTCATTTCAAACCAGAATTTAAACATTTTTACCACTTCCCACTATTTTGTATTTATTATCAGCGGGTAACTATATCTCACAATTCGCAAAAGTGAAAAGATATTTAAAAATTGACGGTCATATCCGGGGAAAGCTCCGTAATTTTTAGGAATTGGTGATTGCGTTATGGGAAAAGATTAAGTAGTCTGCGCCATCTTTACGTAATGCGCACCCGTAGCTCAGCTGGATAGAGCGCTGCCCTCCGAAGGCAGAGGTCGTGAGTTCGAATCTCGCC
>JAUILB010000086.1 GCA_030432815.1 Alphaproteobacteria bacterium
GAACCATTACCAATAATGGACGGACGCCAACCGGAAAGCGCCTGGTTTACGGTTTCGTCTGTTGCACGTTGTGCTGCCCTTGCAGCTTCAAGTGTAGGGTTATTGATATATGCCGTTGCCAGCGCATCCTTAAGATCATCTGCTGATGTGGATACTGTCGTGCACATAAGAGCACTTATGATTGCAGCAGTAGTTAAAATTGGTTTCTTTATTCCTCTAGTCATAATTAATACCTTAGATTTAGTATTTGTTTTATCTATTCAGTACGGCAAAAACACTTAAATTTTGTTAATTTTCGCGAATTTGCCTTAAAATGTTACCACTGTCAACATTAACTTGAAACTTTGCGACTAATTGCCGGTTTTTTACGTTACTCGGTTAAGGTGACCTTAATTTCATTCAGGTTTACTCAAAATGTATATACAGCATTTATTGTCAGCAATTAGTGTGCCAAGAATTAAAGTCTTTAATAACAGTGCCTTACTTGTTTGTGTTCATTATCGAACGGTAAGCAATGTTCGTTATCGGACATATTGTACAATATTGAACATTGGATTATTGCAAGGCTTATACTCAGAACTGGAAAGTTTCGGCTTTTTCAAAACCCGGGAGTTTGGGCGCGTTGGCATCAAATAAAATGCGTATGCCCATAATCTTATCATTATAGGTAACAATGGCAGCACGGCCAAAGCCATCTTGATTCAAAATGCAAAGCAACCGTCCCCCTTCATTTAACTGTTCAAGCAACTTAACCGGTACTTCGTCTATCATACCCCCGATAAAAATAACATCATATGGCCCCTGTTTGGCAAGGCCTTCTTTATGGATACCTTCTACAACGGCAACGTTATTGCATTCTTCAATTGCAAGATTGTTTGTCGCTATTTCAGCAAGGCTTTTGTTTTCTTCAATAGCAACAACAGCATCAACAAGTTTACTGAGAACAGCACTTGAATATCCGGTTCCAGGTGCGATATCGAGCGCCAAATCATCAGCTTTAATATCTGCCATGCTAATTAACTTTGCAAAGGTAAGCGGTTCCATCAGATATCTGTTTTCAGCAATTTTGATGCTTTTGTCGATATAGGCAACACCCTTGCGTTCATCAGGAACAAATATTTCCCTGTTGACCTGTTCAATGGCTTCTATAACCCTTTCATCGGTGACATCGTTCGGTAGTAGTTGACCATCAATCATATGGCGGCGAAGCGCGGCCGATTTATTTATTATGCTCATAAAGCTGTTCCTGCTAATCCTTTTGCATCATTATATAATACGAATGAAAATTCATTACAACCATCGCATTTCACTATACCCATAAAATATTACGTTAATATGATTATTCTTCTTCGGATCGGTCAGTTGCCGGTTCCGGTGTCTCGCTCAATTGGTTTAACTCTTCTCTCATTTCATCTGTTAGTTCAATATCAACTGCTTCAAGAGACGGTTTTATTTGTTCCACAGACCTACCTCCGATAATGGGAGCAGTAATCCCCGGATGTGATCCCACCCAGGCAACCGCAAGGCTTATGGGGTTTATGCCTTTTTCATTTGCGTAAGCAATAAAGTCACGGGAAATATCGGTATTTTTTCTGGCTTTGTACCTTTCTTTGTACATTTTCATATTATTAAGGCGCCCTTGAACAGAATCTTTTTCCTTGATTAAATATTTCCCTGTCAACACACCACCGGCAAGCGGACTATAAGAAAAAACGCCTATGCCTTCGCTCAGTGCCATCGGCAGTATTTCACTTTCACATTGACGTTTCAGAAGACTATACATGGGTTGTATGGCTGAAATTGGTGCGTAATTATACTGTCTGCAAATTCCTGCAGCTTTCATATATTGCCATGCGGACATGTTGCTTAAACCAATATAATTGATTTTTCCTTCGCGCACCAAATCATTATAAATGCTGAGGCTTTCTTCCAGAGTGCAGTCGTTATCAAAATGATGCATGTAATAAACATCGATATAATCCGTTTCAAGACGCTTCAGGCTTTCATCGACGGCACGGCGGACATGTGTGCGGTTTAATCCCCTGCCCCACGTTATGGGGTTATGACCCGCATAGCTATTTACCGGATAATAAGCTTTGGACGAAATAATAACTTCTTCGCGATGTTTTTTGATAAGCGTCCCGAGAATTTTTTCTGACTTCCCGCCTGCATATAGATTGGCACAATCAAAAAAATTAATCCCCTTGTCACGCGCTGCAGAATATAGGCGTGCGGATTCCGCTTCGTCTGCCCCCGAGCCAAATGTCATCGTTCCCATACAAAGTGATGATACCTTTATCCCGGCGCGGCCCATTCTTTTATATTTCATTTTGCTCTCTTTTTAATTAAGGATAGTGATGTATAATGTCAGAATATATATTATTGTCGATATAAAATATTGCCAGTTATAGGGTAAAAAGGGGAAAATCATGCGAGTAATTATTATAATTTTTTTACTAGGTTGTGTCGGGTATAACGCAAATGCGCAATATGTTTTTCCGGGGCATGAGCCACCAAAACCAGCGTTTCCGGGACAAACCCGTGCGTCAATCGCAGACCAAAGTCCGCCGGTTGACATCACTGTAATCAAGGATGGATTATTTCTGCCCTGGGGTATAGCCCCTCTTCCCAGTGGCAGTTTGCTTATGACCGAAATGACAGGGCGGCTAAGCCTCGTCAAGCCGGATGGCACAGTACATCACAATATACCAGGTCTTCCGGCTGTTCGCGGATACTGGTTTATGGGCTTAATGGATGTAATTCTGCATCCTGATTTTGAAAATAATCGATTGGTTTATTTCAGCTATTTTGCCCCACCGGAAGGTGAACAGGGAAATGGTATCCATCAGACAACAGATGAATGGGCGAAAGCATATATTGATACCACAGCGCTGCATGATGAATGGAAAGTAAAGGATGAAGATTTTAAGTCCCATAATCCATTTGATCGCCGCTATATTGGGCGCGGACGGCTGGCAGATGACGAAATGAGCATTGAAAGTTTCGAAAATATTTTTGAAGTGGGTGCAAGGCGGATGACATTTGGCGCCGACGGTAAATTATGGGTCACAACCTGGGGAACCGAAGAAGCACAGGATCTGACAAAACTTGGATCAAAAATGTTAAGGCTGAATGATGATGGATCCATTCCGGATGATAACCCATTTGTTGGTAATGATTATGTTCCGGATGCGATTTATGCTTCAGGATTTCGTGATCCATCCGGTACAGCACTTAATCCGGAGACACATGAAGTGTGGACAATTGAACATGGACCACAAGGGGGTGATGAAATCAATGTAATGCGGGCTGGTGCCAACTATGGATGGCCTGTTATCACATATGGCCGTGAATATGATGATGCAGGAACGCCGATTGGTGACGGACTTAGCGCAAAAGCAGGTTATGAACAACCGCTTTATTTCTGGAATCCGAATATCGCGCCCTCGTCGATTATGTTTTATGATGGTGGCTTATTCCCAACATGGAAAGGAAATGCGCTTGTTACATCATTGAAGGGTCGCCAGCTGACGAGGCTCGAGCTTGTCGGGAATAATGTTGTTGCAGAAGAAAGGCTTATCGAACATTTTGGCGAACGGCTTCGAACTGTCAAGCAGGGTTATGATGGTGCTCTTTACATTGTTACTGATAGCCGGGAAAACGGGCAGTTGATCAAATTGACACCCCGCACAAATTAAGAGCAATGCTGATCAATAAACTGTGCCAGTTCCAGATCATAACTGGTCACGCCATTTGCATCATGTGTCGCGAGTGTTACATCAAGCCGGTTATAAACATTGAACCATTCCGGATGATGGTTCATTTCTTCCGCTTTTGCAGCAATTTTTTGCATCGCAGCAAAACAGCTTTCAAAATCAACAAATTTGAAGCTTTTTTCAATCGCTTCACGGCCATCAACAGATTTCCAGCCATTTAACTGCGATAGAACATCGCCAAGTTCCATTTTCCTGTACATTAGATTTCCTTTATAATCTGCCATTAACCGGAAGCAGGGCTCCATTAATGCCCGAAGCTTCATTTGAACTGAGAAAAACCATTACGTCAACAAGTTGAGCTGTTGTTACCCATTTGGATGGATCGGCATCCGGCATATCCTTGCGATTTGTCGGTGTATCAATAATTGATGGCATAATGGCGTTCACCGTAAGGTTATCATTACTTTCTTTTGCAAGTGCTTCGGTAAAGCGCATTACTGCCGATTTTGAACTGGCATAAGCCGCCATTCCGGCCGCCGCGGAAATTGCACCCGTTGCTCCGATATTTATAATGCGCCCTGCAGCTGATTGTTCGAGATCGGGCAAGGCCGCCATTGTCATGTTGTACATGGTTTTAAAATTCAGATTAAACTGGTCTTCAAAATCCTTAAATGTCGTGTCACGAACTGTTTTCCATATAAACCCACCGGCAATGTTGATAAGAATATCAGGCTTGGAAAAATGATCCCTGGTTTGAGTGATAATATTCTGTGAATCCTCAGGTTTTGTGAGGTCACAGTTTTCAATGGCAAAAACTGAACTATCCATATTACCTGCACTTGACCTGCCACTGACAGCGACAACATTAGCACCCAACTTACTAAATTTTCTGATGGCTTCTTTGCCAAGATTTCCACTGGCACCTGTAATTATTACGGTTTTATTTTTCATTCTAATTCCTGATTTTGTTAAACGGGATCGGCACCGGATGCATGGCCACCCCGAAGTGAATATTCCTGTGTACCACGTGTATAGACATGATCCGTATCCAGAAGCGCCGATGGGGCATATTGAAATGATGCACCAATATTCTGATAAATATCATCAAAGGGTCTTTGCTCCGTTGCATGGAATAATTCTTCAAAACTGTCCACGACAAAATAGGTTTGTTGAAGGTCATCAATTTTATAATCTGTCCTCATAACACGATCTACATTCAAGTGAATGCGGTTTGGAGATTTTCCCTGCAATGAAAAAATACTTTCTTCTGCGGATGATAGTATTCCGGCCCCATAAATTCTTAACCCCTGATCCGTACTTAAAAGCCCAAATTCAACAGTATACCAGTAAAGCGCGCTCAAAGCTTTTAAATGGTTATATTCAATGGCCTTCCATCCGGCCTTGCCATAGGCTTCCATATATTTGGCAAAGCTTGGGTCAGTAAGCATGGGCACGTGGCCAAAAACATCATGAAATACATCCGGTTCTTCTATATAGTCCAATTGATCAGGCTTGCGGATAAAGTTTCCAGCGGGGAAGCGTTTATTCGCCAGATGAAAAAAGAAAACATGATCAGGAATGAGCATGGGCACAGGAACAACCGACCACCCTGTCATGGATGATAGTATTTCATTGGTTTCATTAAAATCAGGAACACCACCCCGATCAAAATTAAGATCCTTTAGCCCCTTGAAAAACTGATCACAGGCCCGATCCTGAAGAATATCCATCTGACGGCTATATAATATATCCCATACAGCATGTTCACTTTTACAATATTCGCGTTGATGGGGTTCCAGCCAATCCGATGTTATGTGGTCCGGTTTTTTAAGGCAGGCGGCATAAACATCTTTTGAGGGCTGCGGCATTACCGAATAATTATAGTTAGTCATTTCAGGTCCTGAATGTATTAAAGTTCCAATTGTAGGAAGCCGATTTGAATATGGGCTCCAAAATGGGTATTAGTTTCTATATTTTTAAAATAGTTTTTCATAAAAAAGGCAATATTGGAATAAAAGTTCTTCATATTGATTTGAAACAACCGCCATTATTACAGATAAACAACTATAAACTTTGGAAAAAATTGAAAATCAGCATTAAAATAAAGCATTGATTTTTTTAAGGAACGCCTATACGGTAATTTCTGATTTTTAGTTTATGTACCTTTTTGAGGGGTATTGCGCCGGATTTATACTAATAAGGGTAACTTAAATATAGCCCTTAATGAATTTCGGGAAGCCATAACTTCACTATAAGCATACCAAAAATCTCCATTCATCGATATGTACCGATGGATAATTTATAACAATATTTTGAGGAAGTGTAAGAAATGGCTACAGGAACCGTTAAGTGGTTTAACCCAAGCAAAGGGTATGGCTTTATTGAACCAGACGATGGCGGTAAAGACGTATTTGTTCATATTTCGGCAGTAGAACAAGCCGGGATCGACAGATTAAGCGACGGTCAGAAGATTAGCTATGAAATCGTTGAAAGCCGTGGTAAAGAAGCGGCAGGCGATATCAAACTAGTAGACTAAAAACCTTTTTATCAGGAAATCTAATAAATTAGCAAATGCCGCGGCTTGCGGCTTTTGCAAATTGTGCGCTTTAGTATTAAAAAATATTTTTATTTCCACGGTAATTCTAAATTCAAAAACCTTCGCGGTAGAGCCGTTTGAAGGCATTTTCAAGCTTGGAAATAAAATAATCAGCTTCCCGCATACCAAACACCATCGGGGGCTTACCTTTCAGCACATTATCATATGGCCCATCAGTAGAAAACAGAACCGCATCTTCACGCAAATACTGAACAATACGGCTGGCTTCATCAGGAGCATGTTCTTTTGTGCTTCTGTCTTTGACCAGTTCAGCACCAAAAAACATGCCTTTACCACGTACCTGCCCGATAATATCATACCGATCCATCATATCACGCATACCATCCATAATATGATTTCCGGTTACGATTGCTTTTTCCATCAATCCTTCCCCTTCGACTACATCCAGTACAGCCATGCCAATGGCGCAGGATACGGGATTGCCACCAAAACTGTTGAAATATTCCATGCCATTTGCAAAACGATCGGCAATTTCGCGGGTGGTAACAACGGCGGCCATTGGATGGCCGTTGCCAAAGGGTTTGCCGAAACTGACAATATCCGGGACAACGCCCTGTAGCTCAAACGCCCACATATGTTCGCCAACACGGCCAATACCGGTTTGTACTTCGTCTGCAATACATAAGCCGCCTGCGTCCCTTATTTTTTCATAGGCGGCCTTTAAGTACCCATCCGGATAGACAACCTGCCCACCAACACCGGCGATACTTTCAGCGATGAAAGCCGCTGGCCCTTCCCCGGTTTTATCAATTAAATCACTGATCTGAACATCAACATCAGCAGCATAGGCTTTGCCGCTTTCTTCGCTGTAATCATTAAAACGTCCCTGATATGGATCAGGAAATTCAACAAGTCTTGTTTCAGGCGGACACCCGCTGCCGCCTTTGCGGTTAAACTTGTAAGCGCTGATGGCGACTGTTGCGTTGGTATTGCCGTGATATCCCCAATCTACGGCGATTGTTGTTTTGCGGTTCGTATAATGACGCGCGAGACGCAGAGCGAGTTCGTTTGCTTCAGAACCGGAATTCACAAAAAACATTACTGATAACGGATCTGGCATAGAATCTGTTATCCGTTTTGCCAGTTTGTTTATTCCGTCATAAAGATAACGGGAGTTTGTATTTAAAATTGCGGCCTGTTTGCAGATGGCCTCTACTACATGAGGATTACAGTGGCCTACATGGGTAATATTGTTTACGCAATCGAGAAAAGCGCGTCCTGAGCTATCATAAAGGTAAGCCCCCTTCCCGCGGACAATATGAAGATGTTTTTTATAAGCAACGCTTAAACTTGGCGCGAGCACCTGACGCCGCACATTCATCATATCATCGACAGTGACACTTGTCTGTTCAAAGCTTTCGGAAATAAACCCCATGATCATGTTGGGATCAGGGCATATATCCCGCCAGACATCCCACACTGATGGCGGGCAGATGCCGGGGAAATTGCCACTGGTATCACCAAGTATGTCGGAAATAATCTGAAAATGCAGATGCGGTGCCCAACCACCATTTTCCTCTATCTCGCCCAGTGTGGCGATATGGTCACCGGCTTTGACTTTGTCACCTGGTTTGACAAGATTATGGCTTGCGCTGGCAAGGTGTCCATACAGGGTATAAAATTCCGGACCATCAGCTATTTTATGTTTAATAATCAGGAGCGTGCCATAATCAAACGGATCTGTATTCGACGCGATGCTATGGACTACACCATCCAGCGGCGCATAAATTTTTTCCGGCTTCCGTAGCCATATATCAATAGCAAGATGAGTCGTGCGTGGTTCGGGGCTTCCCACTCCATCGATACCTTTAATCATGAATGATGTGCGGTTTTCACCGTAGTTGCCAATACCATACCGTGCTTCATGATCATCCAGAAAGCTGCAAACCCATTTAGCATGGGCATGAGGGTCGAGAATATGTTCGGTCCCGGGGGCGCCTTCTGCATTATCAAAAAGTACGCGTGGCTCACTTAAAAGATCAAAATCAAACAGATTGGCAAATTTATGCCCTTTCAAGGATGCTTTAAGGTCAGATAATGATGCTACAGCGTCAAACCCGCCTGCCTTACGGGCAAAACAGCGCAGGAAATTCATTCCCACAGTGCGAAGCCGCCGCAGCGCTTTTAATGCCGGTGCCTGTGTGATCAGAAGATATTCCCTGTGTTTTTCATCGCTTGCCTTGATGACACGGTTAGATGAAATGCAGACGCTCATGACCAGCCGCATTGCCGCAAGATCAAACAGCACTTCAAGTTCTTCCTCGTACAGGGGAAATTCAGCCACATAGTTTTTTATGATTGCGTTTGCGACTGCATAAATATCATCAACATCAAGAACCGCGTATCCAAGTGCAATGGCAAGTTCGTTGACCTGTTTGGAAAAAAGCATATCACCAAAATCAATAAGCCCGCTTATTTTGTCGCCCTGCACAACGAGATTATATGTATTGGCGTCTGAATGAATAACAGCTGAGCGCATTTTTTGAAGCCGTGGTAAAACCGCTCCCTCGTACCGATCATAGAAATATGTAATCAGTTCCTTGTCATCATCATTGACGATATCATCAATATACTGCCGGCAAAAAGGTGCGTTATCCAAATTCCACAGAAAATCAGGCTGGTGGGCCTGTGGGTGGCCAAATCCCTGCATGGCTTTTGAAAAACGTCCGAGAAACCGGCCCAAGTCTGCATAGAGGGCAGTGCTCTTTTTCGCATCCCCAAAAATATCCCCTTTTAAAAAAGTAATGAGCCGGATTTTATTACCTTCATGGCTATAGATATTATTGCCATCCTTGCCATTTATGACTTTTGGGATGGCAAGCGCAGGATCAAGTGCCGCAACGTGATTAAGAACAGCATTTTGAAATTCAAGGTTTTTAGGGTCTTCCGCACTATTGGCAATCTTAAGGACATATTCACCGTCGCCGGAAACTATCCGTGCATTTTGGTCCCGTTCACTGACGAGCATTTTTATGTCGCCGGACTTTCCAAAATATTTATCGGCAATTTTTGCGACTTCCTGCTCGGTGTATGCGGGTGGTTTGCTTTCGAATACTTCCATGACGATGCCTTTGATGTGCATATATTTCCATTGGCCGCACAATAGCAGGCATTTATTACCCTGTAAATTTGCAAAAACGGTAATTTGCAGCACTTTTAAGCCACAGAAACCATTGATTTATGAGGAATTCTCATGACATGGGCAGATGCATCTATATGGCATGGTTATTGCTTTTAAATAAAAGGATAACAACCGGGAAAACTTAATGTCGGACGAAAGTACATTTCAGATAATAAATTTTGGTGCAGACCTGCTTGGTTCCTATTATACGGCGAAGCAACAGACTACATCATTGCGTACGCTTCCATCTGTGCCGTCAAATGTTTCCTTAAGTTCAAATAACAGTGGCGCTCCAACCCCCTGGGATCAGGACTTACAGGTTGAACAGCAGCGACTGGCGGATAATGGATCTTCGAGCGCATTATACAAGCTGCTGGCAAAAGATTATGCCGCACTTAAAAATCTTGATGACTTTATTAATCCGAAAGACCCACTTATCCGGACATCTGACCTTGATGATGATAGTAAAAAACTGTTCACGCTTTATAACGCCTTAAAAGATCTTAAAACGATAGCGCAGTTTGCTGGTGACCCTAGAACGGG
>JAUILB010000087.1 GCA_030432815.1 Alphaproteobacteria bacterium
TGGATATCCGATACCAGGCTTGGTTTCGACGTTATTAAACCACGTATATTCAACCCCTTCACGTGAGGTCCAGACATTCTTACAGGTAACAGAACAAGTGTGACATCCGATACATTTATCCAGATTCAGAACCATTCCAATTTGAGCGCGTATTTTCATTATTCTGCAACCTCCGTATTCGCTGCCTCTTCCATCCAGTCAACCTGATCCAGTTTCCTAACCACAACGAATTCATCGCGATTAGACCCAACCGTTCCGTAATAGTTAAAGCCGTATGAAAGTTGAGCATATCCGCCTATCATATGGGTAGGTTTGACCGTTGCTCTTGTCACTGAATTATGTATTCCGCCCCTCGCATTCGTCATGGAGCTTCCTGGGGTATGAACCAGTTTTTCCTGCGCATGATACATCATCAGCATGCCCTGATTAACACGTTGGGAAACCACAGCACGGGCAACAATCACACCGTTGCTATTAAAGATTTCCAGCCAATCATTATCTTGGACATCAATCTCTCTGGCATCCTCTTCACTAAGCCAAACTATGGGGCCACCACGTGATAATGTGAGCATATGAAGATTATCAGAATAGGTTGAGTGAATACCCCATTTCTGATGCGGTGTTATAAAATTCAGAGCTATCGATGGTGTTTTATTTTCTTCATTCTGCACCAGGCTTTTCACTGTTCTGGTATTGATTGGCGGACGGTATGAGACAAGACCTTCACCAAAATCAATCATCCAGGGATGATCCTGATAAAGCTGTTGTCTTCCTGTCAGCGTTCGCCACGGGATAAATTCATGAACATTCGTATAACCGGCGTTGTAACAAACATGTTCTGACTCAATGCCACTCCATGTAGGGGAGCTTATTATTTTACGGGGTTGAGCCTGAATATCCCGGAAGCGAATTTTTTCATCTTCCTTTGGCCGTGCCAAATGTGTGTGATCACGCCCGGTTATTTTGCTTAAGGCAGCCCAGCTCTTAACTGCAACTTCACCGTTAGTTTCCGGTGCCAATGAAAGAATTGTTTCACAGGCATCAATATCGGTTTCAATTTTTGCCCGTCCGTTACTTTCTCCGTTAAGAGATTTAAGGAAATTAACTTCATCATCGGTATTCCAGGAAATACCCTTCCCTCCGTTACCAATATTTTCCATCAGCGGACCAAGCGATGTAAACCGATCAAAAGTATTTGGAAAATCACGCTCAATAACCTTCATGACAGGCGCCGTTTTTCCGGGCACTAAATCGCACTCTCCCTTTCGCCACTCTTTTACGTCAGGCTGAGACAGTTCCCCGGGCGTATCGTGCTGAATTGGTGAAAGAACGATTTCTTTTTCTACGCCAAGATTCCCTTCACACAATTCAGAGAATTTTTTCGCAATCCCCTTATAAATTTCCCAATCCGATTTACTTTGCCAAACAGGATCAATCGCTTTTGATAATGGATGAATGAACGGATGCATATCCGAAGTATTCAGATCATTCTTTTCGTACCAGCTGGCAGTGGGCAAGACGATGTCAGAATATAAACATGTTGTGGACATCCGAAAATCCAGAGTAACCACAAGATCCAGTTTTCCTTCCGGCGCATTATCATGCCAGATGGCTTCCCTTGCATCTTTCTTGCCTTCATCACCAAGATCTTTTCCCTGCAATCCATGCTGCGTACCAAGAAAATGTTTCAGAAAATATTCATGTCCCTTACCAGATGAACCCAGAATATTTGACCTCCATATAAACATATTACGGGGCCAGTTAACCGGATTATCCGGATCTTCACAGGACATTTTCAAATTGCCAGATTTCAAGCGCTCCACAACGTGCGCAATTGGGTCCTTACCCGCTTCTTCAGCCTGCTTTACCAAATTCAATGGATTTTCTTCCAATTGTGGTGCAGAAGGCAGCCATCCCATTCTTTCCGACCTTATGTTGCAGTCTATAAGTGAGCCTTCCCATTTTTTCTTGTCAGCAAGTGGAGATAGAATTTCATTTACTTTCAATGTTTCATAACGCCACTGATCGGTATGGGCATAGAAGAAAGATGTCGAGTTCTGATGACGCGGAGGACGGTTCCAGTCAAGCGCGAAAGCTAATGGTGTCCATCCGGTTTGGGGACGTAATTTTTCCTGACCAACATAATGGGACCATCCACCACCAGACTTTCCAATACACCCACAAAATACGAGCATGTTGATACAGGCTCTGTAATTCATATCCATGTGATACCAATGGTTCATGGCGGCACCAATGATAATCATTGATTTACCTTGTGTTATATCTGCATTTTTTGCAAATGCGCGTGCAACCTGAATAACTTTCTCAGCACTGACTCCGGTTATGCTTTCCTGCCATTTTGGTGTATATGGTATGTTTTCATCATAGCTGTCAGCTACATTATTTCCGCCCAATCCCTTACGGGCAATTCCGTAATTGGCACTTAGCAAATCGAATACTGATGCTACCGGTGTTTTCTTTCCATTTAATTCAAGATATCTGACCGGCACATTCCTAGTGAGGATTTCTTCCTGTGCATTTGATTTAAAATATCCATGTTCATGATCCTGTCCGGCAAAATAAGGAAAACCCACTTCCAGAATATCATCATGGCTTTCCAGCAAAGATTTAACCGGCTTAACTTTTGAACCTGATTTTGAATCTGCGGGAGAAATGTTCCATTTTCCTTCTTCCCCCCAGCGAAAACCGATTGAACCCGTCGGCACTGTAACTTCGTCAGTTAATTCATCGAAACATACCGTCTTCCAT
This sequence comes from Alphaproteobacteria bacterium, assembly GCA_030432815.1. Classification (GTDB taxonomy): domain Bacteria; phylum Pseudomonadota; class Alphaproteobacteria; order Sphingomonadales; family Emcibacteraceae; genus Pseudemcibacter. The sequence continues at coordinate 2,770 of JAUILB010000087.1, forward strand.
TCCGGATTGTTTTCTTCATCAAGTGAATTATCAAAATCCGAGGCACGTACCATCCTACCCGGCGCAAAACAGTCACCACGATCTTCCAGCTTCACAAGAAATGGCATATCGCTGTAGGTGCGGCAATATTCATCAAAATATTCTGATGTATTTTCAAGATGAAATTCTTTCAGAATAACGTGTCCCATGGCCATGGCCATGGCAGCGTCTGTTCCCTGTCGGGGATTAAGCCAGATATCACCGAATTTTGATGCTTCAGAATAATCAGGAGTAACCGTTACAATCTGGGTTCCTTTGTAGCGCGCCTCAGTCATAAAATGCGCATCCGGAGTTCTTGTCTGAGGGACATTGGAACCCCACATCATGATAAAACCGGAATTATACCAGTCTGCGCTTTCAGGCACATCTGTCTGCTCACCCCAACTTTGTGGTGAAGCGGGTGGCAAATCACAATACCAATCATAGAAGCTCATGCAAACACCGCCGATCAAGGACAGATATCTTGAACCCGCAGCATATGAAACCATTGACATTGCCGGAATAGGGGAAAAACCGATAATACGATCAGGACCATATTCCTTTATTGTATGAATATTCGAGGCTGCAATTATTTCATTGACCTCATCCCATTCGGCACGAACAAACCCACCTCGCCCTCGTGCTTCCTGATAAGACGTTCTGGATGCAGGGTTGCTTTGTATCTGCTTCCATGCCTCAACCGGATTTCCTTCTGCAGCATTTTTGGCATCACGCCACAATTTTATCAGTTTTTTCCTTATTAACGGATATTTAAGTCTATTGGCTGAATAGATATACCAACTATAACTCGCGCCTCTGGAGCACCCTCTGGGTTCATGGTTTGGCAGATCAGGCCTTGTTCTTGGATAATCCGTTTGCTGGGTTTCCCAGGTAATCAAACCATTCTTAACATATATTTTCCATGAACAGGACCCTGTGCAATTCACACCATGTGTTGACCGTACAATTTTATCATGAGCCCAACGATCGCGATAGGCAGATTCCCATGTCCTATTTTCATCCGTCGTAATACCATGACCATTCGAAAACTTTTCTAAGTTTTGGGAAAAATAACTTACACGATCAATGAAATAGCTCATCGCTATAGCTCCTTATAGTGATATTTGTCACCAGTTTATTTCCATCTTTCTCGTTCCCACTTGATTCAAATCAACTGGACAACATCATGGATTTTTAAACTCAACTCCGGGACGTAAATATGCCCACCAGTTAAGAATGAGGCAGAATGCATAAAAAGCTGCAAACCCGTACAATGCATATTCAGGCGTTGTGAGATTGATTTGTTCTCCCAGAACCTGTGGAACAATAAACGCACCATATGCCGCTACGGCTGATGTCCATCCAAGGACTGGCCCTGCCTGTTCCTTATCAAAGATCACAGCAATAGTTCTGAAGGTTGACCCGTTGCCGATTCCTGTTGCCGTAAACAAAAGAAGAAACAGTAAAAGGAAAGGAATGAAATATTCTTCCGGTGTAGGTGAGCTATATGCAGCTTTCATGTAATATGCCACACCCAAGGCACTGACCACCATTAGGGCTGAACATATTTGTGTAACTAGCGCGCCACCGATCCTGTCCGAAATCCACCCCCCAACTGGTCTGATTAATGCCCCAATGAATGCTCCCATCCATCCATACATTAGCGCACTTGGCCCATTCGGGTTTGATATATTATGGATCATCACACCATCTGAACCCATTACATGCTGAAACCCGAAAATAACTTTTATGGCAAGTGGAAAGGCTGCCGCAAAACCAATAAACGATCCAAATGTCATTGTGTATAGCACAGTCATTACCCATGTATGGGAATGTTTAAATATTTGATATTGTCGACTCAGGTTTTTACCAATTTCACCCGGAAGCATTTTCAGAATCATCACAGTAGCTATAACGACAGCTGGTAAAACGATATATTTGCTTACATTAATTCCCGCACCGTTGGCGCTCGCAGGCAGGATGAACCATAACCCTACTGTTGCAGTAACTAGGCCGATCATTAACATAGCACCAATCTGCAAGAATGCCATCGGTGGCGCACCCAAATCGGGTGATACATGTTTTGCCTTGATGTTATCCATGCCAAGCCATGCGGCTATGGAAAGTGGTATCAGAAGCACCAACCATACATACCCGGCATTATGTATATAAGTTTCTGTTCCAGCTGGTATTTTCCCTATCAGAGTTCCACTATAATCCTGCAACACCATGGGTGCTCCACCGAACACAGCAAATGTCATGATCAGAGGGATAAGAATTTGCATTGTTGTAACACCAAAGTTACCTAGCCCTGCATTCAAGCCCAATGACAAACCCTTGATCTTTTTAGGAAAAAAGAAGCTTATATTTGACATTGAAGATGCAAAATTTCCTCCTCCTATTCCGGAGAGCAGTGCCAACCCCTGAAACACCCATAACGGTGTATTTATATTCTGTAATGCAAGCCCAGTACCCAATGCCGGAATAATCAGGAGTGCGGTAGTCATGAAAATTGTATTCCGTCCCCCAGCCAAACGAATGAAAAAGGTTGAGGGTATTCGTAAGGTAGCACCAGAAAGTCCGGCAATTGCCATCAGGCTGAACAAGTCCGCATTTGCGAACGGGAAACCAAGATTGAGCATCTGTACTGTAATAATCCCCCAATATAACCATATGGCAAATGCACAAAGCAAACACGGTATGGATATCCACAGATTGCGGTAAGCGATCTTGGAGCCATATGATTCCCATTGGGCGGTGTTTTCAGGATCCCAGTCTATTAGCCCCTGGTGCTTAAATTCAAGATCCTCATCTTTCTTCTTAACAATGTCTTCCGTTTTGAATTCAGGAAGCCATTTTGGTTTTTCAATCGCGCCTTCCATATACAGAATTGATGCATGCATCCAGAGCAAGGCAAATAATGTAATCGCGAATAAAAGCATAAAACAGCTTGTCCATATGCCGGTTAGATCATTCATGTAACCAAACATTATGGGAAGAATAAATCCGCCTAAACCCCCAACAAGTCCTACAATACCTCCTACAGCACCGACATTATCAGGATAATATACAGGAATATGTTTATAAACTGCTGCCTTGCCCAATGACATAAAGAAGCCCAAAATTGCAGTTAATCCGACGAATGGCCATAAACCAATTTCCAAAGAGAATGAAATCGGGCCATCGACTCCATGTACAACATAATCTGTAGATGGATAAGACAGGAAGAAACATGCCAGAACGCACGCAGTTAATGTCCAATACATTATGGTACGTGCCCCAAACCGGTCAGACATCCAGCCACCCAGCGCCCTGAATATGGACCCGGGCAGGGCATAAGCAGCCGCGAGCATGCCTGCAGTTCCAATATCCAACCCATAAACACCAACATAGTATCTGGGAAGCCATAACGCTAATGCAACAAAAGCGCCAAAAACAAAAAAGTAGTAAAGAGAAAAGCGCCAGACCTGAAGTTTCTTCAGCGGTTCCATCTGTTCTAGGATACTGCGTGGTTTCTCTTTTTTCAGTCTTCTGGCAACTAGCTTTGGATCATCTTTTGTAAAAATATAAAAGATGATCGCCGCCAGGAACATTATTACAGAATAAACCTGAGCCAAACCTTGCCATCCAAGCCAAATCAAAAGAATTGGGGCGCCAAAATTTGTAAGCGCAGCACCAACATTCCCTACACCAAAGATGCCTAATGCTGTGCCCTGTTTATCCTGCTCATACCATTGAGAAATATAAGCCACGCCAACCGAAAATCCACCACCAGCTAGTCCGACTCCCAATGCAGCGAGAAGATATAACTGATAAGTATCTATTGTAGATAACAGGTAAGTAGAGATGGCAGAAGCAATCATAGTAAGGGTCATCACAATCCGACCACCATACTGATCCGCCCAAATACCCAACAACAGGCGACTAAGGGATCCTGTCAAAACCGGCATCGCCACCAAAATACCAAATTGAGTTTCACTTAATCCAAGATTCTCTTTGATTTGCAATCCCAGTATTGAGAATATTGTCCAAATTGCAAAACATACGGTAAATGCGAAAGTGCTTAAGGTAAGCGCTCTTGTTTGCTCTTGTTTTGTGATCATCTGAATAGCCTCCACAACTAACCAAATCCGCCTTAACAATTAATGGCTTTAACTTGTTTATAGTCACTTATTCGTCTATTATCGCATTAAAGAGGGATTCCCACTTGATTCAAATCAAGGGCTTAAACACTGAAATTACAAACGGGGGCAGTTCTGTCACTATGAATTTACTTTCAGGAACTAACGGACTTAAAAGACCGCAGTTATTCGAAAAGCTTTCTGAGGAAAGCCAGCAAAGGATACTTGAATGCTCCGTTTTAAAAAAATTTGAGAAAAACAGACTTCTGGTTCAACAAGGGGACACAGCCAAATTTGTTTATTTGGTCATGAACGGGTCGATCAGAACTTTTCGTATTAATGAAGAAGGTGAAGAAGCAACAATCCGCATGCTTGAGCCCGGAGATACCTGTATGGAAGCGGTTATGTTTATGGGCGGACCTTCCCCGATAAATGTGCAAACAATAAAAAACTCCACAACTCTTATGATACCGGAAAGAATAATTAAAACACTCGTGCTTGAAGACACACAATTCGCCTATAATCTTTTAAAAATAGTTACCCGCCACTATAAGAACGCAATGCAGCAAATAGATGCCATGAATATTAAAACACCTCTTCAGCGCATAGGGTATTATTTTCTTCTTAAGCACCTTGAGCAAGGTAACGATAGACTGGATCTTAAACTGCCATTTGAAAAGCAGATGGTTGCTAATTATTTAGGCATGACCCCTGAAACTTTTTCCCGTTCATTAAAACAGATGAGAAGCATGGGGATCACTGTAGACGATGGTACAATCAAAATGAAAGACGCATATTGCTTATGTCATTTTTGCGATTTTGATACAGCGGCGTTATGTCCGGAACATGACAATGAAAATTGTCATCTATGTACCCGTCATTAGTCCCATCATACATGCCTTATATATATTTATGGGGTCATGCAGTAATGCTTGACCATTTCTAAAAACCTACACCAGCCTGAAGCCATATTTTCTCCCGACTCGGAATATTTGAGTGACTGTTATATTTGGCATATTTCGCCAGTATACTGAAGTTTTTAAATGGACCCAGGTCCAAACTTCCAAATGTTTTCCCTATGGATAAATTCAGTTCCTCTCCATAATCACCAGATAGGGATTGAGCATCGTCATAAACATGATAAACAGATGTAAGTACCAACCCATTAATAAAATCATTTATCTCTTCTATTTTATAGGATGCACTGACATAAAAGTCATTTAACCCTCCTGCCGGTGTTGAGAGAAACGCATCGGCCCAACCGTTAAATTTATGAAGTGTCGCGAGTGGTGTCTGAAACGCATTAACACCATCGCTACCCAGATTTTCATAACCCAGTATAAATGTTAATCCGTGGCCCGATATAGATGGAGCAATATGAAAATATGTTTCTGTGTAAGATGCCGGGTTAGCTGCATAATCACTTTGTGTGGCGATTTCCGCTTCGTAGGAAAAATTCCATTCCCGACTAAGCACCATATTTCCGGTTGCTCTTACCCCGAGAGTTTTGGAAGAACGTGATGCCAATTGCTCAAAATCCAGCCAATATCCGTATCCAACTATTTTCAGCGCTTTATGCAGATTATATGACACGTTTAGAGCATGTATATTTGAATCAAGATCTCCCAAAGGATGATCATTTCCCTGGATGCGGTTGACATTATTACTGTACAGATAAAACAATTCGACATTCTCAAAGCTGTTGTTTCTAAATTGTATTGCATCAAAAGTCTGGTCATTTTGCCGCCAGTTAACGGAACCGATAAAACGCTGGTTATCCAGATTGATTTTTTGTCGACCGATTGTCAGTTTACTCTCCGGCACACCATCCCATGACAACCAAAGCTGATTAAATTCCGCAGTATCCGGGTCAGCAATGACCGGAAAGGTTGTTCTGCCATTAACCGTATCATTATAATTATCATCGCCTATATGGCCTACAAACTGGCCTTCAACCAGTAGCTGAAACCCCTTAAAAGTGCCCGACTTATAACCAAGATTGGCACGTACTGTTGACGCATTGGCTGTGTCTGAAGCAGCCGGAAAATTATCCTGAGTTACATGCTCATATCTGTACCTTGCTTCCCCGAATATGGATCCGCTTTTTAGGAAGTCTTCAAAGTCATCATTGGCCTGAACTGATCGAGTACCACATATAGTAGTTCCAAATACGCCAATTAATATTAAGGATAAGAATTTATTTATCTTAATCATCTCATTCACCACAATCTGTAAACTTTCTTTCTAAAATGTGATGGAAAGTAAAAAATCTCACCTTGATTCTAATCAAGTGAAAAATTTTCAAAAAATGATAAAAAATTGTTGTTATTATCTAGTTATATACCTTTTGGCATAAAAATTATTTTAGCCACTTAATCTCCAAAATTGTCAAAAATACAAGATTCAAAAGATGGATTTCCTGCTTAAACACAATATTGAAACTGGAAAAAAGCACTCATCCGGATGAGTGTTGATCACTACCGCAAAGACACAATCTATATTTTATATGATAACAAAATACAGTAGTATTGCGATTACTTATCCTCTGTGCTACGTAGTTTCCGCATGGTCCCGTAGCTCAGGTGGATAGAGCGACAGATTCCTAATCTGTAGGCCGCTGGTTCGAGTCCAGCCGGGATCACCACCATTTGCAAATGATTGTTTTCCAGCCTTATAGCTGGTAGATTTGACATCAACTAAAGCATACAGGAAAGTATACGGTATGATTATGCAAATGATTAAATTCAAAACCGAGGTTACAGAAGAAGACGTGCTACAAATCGCGCATGAACGGGCAGAGGATTTCAGGGCACTTCCGGGGCTTATTCAGAAATACTATTTCAAGACAGCCGAACCAAACCAGTATGGCGGTTTATATATGTGGAAATCTGAAGATCAAATGGCCAAATACAGGGCATCCGATCTGGCGAAATCCATACCGGCAGCCTATAAAGTTAAAGATATGCCCGAAATTGAAACATTGGATATTTTGTTTGAGTTGCGTGATTAAA
>JAUILB010000088.1 GCA_030432815.1 Alphaproteobacteria bacterium
TATTGCGCGTTATTCTGTCCGCTCCCTTTTAAATGAGCTGGTTGATCCCGGGGATATCGAAGAGCATAAAAAAACAAGGTTTATTCTAGGTGGTTCAAAAATTTTGCTAATTGGTGCCGTTATACATATTTTATTTGCCCATCCCGCAGGTTTTGTAAAAGCATTTTTAAAAACCATAAAAATGGGCATAAGATCAGACCGGGGACTGCTTAGGCATATTTTTTATTTTATTGAAGCCTGTGTTGTAGCACGATGGGTAAAAAAGGATCATGTCGATCATATCCACGCCCATTTCGGCACCAATTCCGCGACCCTTGCATTGATTGTTCACTGGCTTATCGGAACACCTTACAGTTTTACTGTGCACGGTCCGGAAGAATTTGATAAACCAGAATTTCTATCTCTTAAAATGAAAATAGAAAATGCAGCATTTGTTGCCGCCATAAGCTCATTTGGCAAAAGCCAGCTATTCAGACAGCTGGATGAAAAAGACTGGCACAAAGTCAAAATTGTACATTGCGGCCTTGAAGAAAAATATTTTGATGAACCACATATCCCCGTCACTAACGAACCGAATTTTGTCTGTGTTGGCCGACTTTGTGAACAAAAAGGACAATTAATTCTACTCCGTGCAGTAAATGAACTTAAAAAACAAGGCAAAAATTTTCATTTAACCCTTGTGGGCGATGGTCCCATGCGTAGGGAGCTTGAAAATTATATTTCAAAAAACAATCTTGCGGAAAATGTCAAAATAACCGGATGGATGTCCAGTGAAGAGGTAAAGGCTGAACTTAAAGCAGCCCGTTCAATGGTGCTTCCAAGCTTTGCTGAAGGATTGCCCGTCGTTATTATGGAAGCAATGGCCCTACGGCGGCCACCCATCACTACCTATATTGCAGGCATTCCAGAACTTGTAATAAATGGTGAAAATGGCTGGCTTGTTATCGCCGCGGACGTGGACGGACTTGCACATGCAATGAATGAAGCAATTGACGCTTCACCGGAGCAGCTTGACCAAATGGGCATGCTCGCCCATACACGGGTAAAAGAACGCCATAATATCAGGACCGAAGCCGCTAAATTATACAGATATTTCGAAGCTGGTGTATCCACAGGGGAAAATAGTTGATTATCATCGACATCCTGCTGATTACTGTTCTGGTTTTTCTAAGCCTTACAACATTATTTTTTGCCATACAGGTTTTCGTCTCGCTGTTCGCCCCAAAATGCCCCCTGCCCGCGATGACTGCTGATATCACCAAAGCCATTATTATCCCTGCCCATGACGAAGAACTGGTGATCGAAAATACCCTTCGGGATTTGCTTAAAAAAATTGACGCAAACACCCGTGTGCTGGTTGTGGCAGATAATTGCACTGACCGGACCGCCGAAATGGCCCGGATTTTTGATGTGGATGTTATTGAACGTAAAAACCCCGATGAACGTGGCAAGGGTTATGCTCTGGAATTTGGAATTCGGCATTTAAAAAGTAATCCGCCTAATGTTGTTGTCATATTTGATGCGGACTGTCGTGCCGATGATAACACAATCAATGTGATTGCCCATAAAGCATATACTCTTGACCGCCCTGTGCAGGCATTGGACATCATGGAAAACTCGGAACAGCCCACGCTCAAACAAAAGGTTTTAGAATTTGCCTTTTATGTGAAAAATTATGTGCGGCCCCTTGGACTTAGTGCCTTTAAAATTCCCTGTCAGCTTATGGGAACGGGCATGGCGTTTCCTTGGAAGCTTCTGTTGAAAGTAGACATAAGCAATGGCAATATTGTTGAAGATATGAAACTTGGGAGTGACCTTGTTTCCATGAATAAAGGGGCATATTTTTGTCCGTCTGTTGCTGTAAGAAGCATTTTTCCAACCCAGGACAATGCGCTTAAAGGCCAGAAAACACGTTGGGAACATGGTCATATAGAAACAATATTTTCCCATGCCATACCTTTATTTTTCAAAGGAATTATATCTTTTCGGCCGAAAGTTTCTCTGTTTGCACTTGACCTTGCAATTTTTCCATTATCACTCCTTGCAATAATGTTATTGCTTATTACAGCCCTTTGCGGAATCATGGATTATTATACACAAACGAGCAATTATCTGAGCTGGTCCCTTTTTCTTCTTTTAAGTTTTATGCTTAGTGCTTTTTATGCCTGGCTGGTTTACGGACGTAAAATACTGTCATTTCCCGAACTAATCACCATTCCGCTTTATATTCTTGGTAAAATTCCGATTTATTTGAAGCTACTGATAAATCGTGAAAAAAAATGGAGCCGCACTGACCGTGATGAACAGTAAAAACCGTTAACCAACCACCCCTTAGTTCTGTGCTTTAAATCAGGCAGAATATTGACGTCGGGATGTTTTCGTGTCTTACTTACTTTTGGGGAAAATATATATAATAAGTCAATTACAAGACATGACAGGGACATCTTAAAATGACTAGTTTACCACAAAAAACACGTGAATATGTGAATCACCCGATTATCAAAAGTGACAGGTGGGAAGCCTATAAACACCGCCCGGGGGACATTGTTGTTACCACATCTTATAAAGCGGGCACCACATGGATGCAGAATATTGTCGCCAATCTGCTTTTTCAGGATGGCAATATGCCTGCGCCAGTCAGCCAAATGAGTCCGTGGATCGATATGGACGTAATCCCATTGGATGAAATTATGGCCGGTATCGAAGCGCAAACCTGGCGGCGTGCGTTCAAGACGCACTTACCTATGGATGGTATCCCTTATTTTGACACCATGAAATACGTCTATGTATGCCGTGATGGCCGTGATGTATTTATGTCACTGTGGAACCATCACAGTGGATATAGTGAAGAAATCAAAGGTATGTTTAACGGAAAAATGGCTGAAATGGGACAACCCCCGTTTCCTTTTGAATTTGATAATCTGCATGATTTTTTTGCAGAATGGATTTCACATAGTTGGTATGATTGGGAAAGTGACGGTTATCCTTATTGGTCACATTTTCATCATCTACAAAGCTGGTGGGATTACAAACACCTTGATAATATCCATTTCGTTCATTTTGCAGATTTGCTTAGCGATCCTGAAACACAAATCAGAAAAGTGGCTGCGTTTCTTGGTATTGAAATTGATGAAGCATTGATGCCCGGTATCCTTGACCGCATATCGTTTGGAACCATGAAGAAAAATTTCATGAAAATCATGCCTGAATCCAGCGAAATATGGAAAGGTGGCGGTGACCGCTTCATGAACAAAGGGACAAATGGACGCTGGCGCGGTGTTTTAACTGACGAAGAACTCAAATTATATGATGCAGCTGTGGCAAAGGCACTAACACCCGATGCCGCACACTGGCTTGAACATGGTGGTGAGGTTAAATAACCCTATTCTTCAATCCGATATGCCTTGGCGGGATAACCAAACCCGCCCTGCTCCCACACGATTTCCTTATCCGGGGTAATTTCAATCACTCTGGTATGTCCTGCATCGGCGATCAGCGTATTGCCATTTTTAAGGCGGACTGCTGAATATTGCGTATCAATTAGTGGTGCCCCGACTTCCCACACCACATTTCCGGCTTGATCAACTTCCACTATGCGGCTAACCGCCCTTCCGGAAATAAGGGTATTACCATTATCAAGTCGGTCCACATAAATTGGGCCAAGGCCATCAAAAAGCTCATTTTTTTCCGGGGCCAACCCTTCCCATGCCCAGACTTCCTCAAGTTCCGGCGTTACCTCATACACCCGGTTTGTTCCGGCATCGGCGATCACTGTATTACCATTATCAAGTCTTTCCGCTTTCCACGGCCACATCAAATCTTCAATCTGCCAGACAATTTCATGATTTGCGTTATATTCCCTTACAAAACCGGGGTGATCATCATCCCAGCCGGAAACAAGCAGGTTTCCATTATCAAGCACCGAAAAAGCAGTCGGATACACACCCACAAGAAGCACTTCCACAACTTCACTATTACGATTAATGCGCCAAAGGGCGTTTTCACGGATCATGCTTAACCAGTACGTGCCATCATCCAGCATGGCTACGTCATAGGGCATTTTCAGCATATTTGTATCAAAAATCACATCACCATTTTCCGCAAGATGAAGAAGCCGCCCTGGCGGAAAATCAGGGTTTCCAACTGCTCTGCCCGGTATTTCATCAACAATGATAGTAGAATTTTTGTAATTAATATTATCGGAATCCGTTGCCTCATTAGTGCCACCACATGCCTGAAGAAACAATAATGCTCCAACAACACTCCTTAATAATAATTTCATTTGAATTCTCCCTTTTTGAACGCAGTATTATTTTTTGAATAGTCTATATGCAAGCAAATAATTATACTTATACTAACAACAATATCAGAAAACAAAGTTATAAACCTTAAGGCAGATTATCAGTAATGAAGCACATCATAAAAATTTCAGCTATATTTATCATGTTTATTTGCAATGCCGCTGCACAAACAATGGCACCCACCACACTTGATATCATGAGCTTTAATATCCGGTATGGAACAGCCAATGACGGCGACAACAGCTGGCAATACCGTAACGCACAACTGATTGAACTGATCCGCAACTCATCACCAGATCTGATCGGTTTTCAGGAAGTGCTTAAATTTCAGCTTGATGAGCTGATGGCGGCCCTGCCCGGCTATTCCATGATCGGGGTCAGCCGCGAAGGAAACTGGGAAGACGAATTTTCAGCTATATTTTATAAAAAGAATATTCTGAGCCCCCGAAAAACGAATACTTACTGGCTTTCTGATACACCGGAAATTCCGTCAAAAGGATGGGGAAATGATATTATGCGTATTGTCACCTGGGCGGAATTCAAACATATCCCAAGTGATCGGTCATTTTATTTATTCAATGCCCATTTTGATCACATTTCGCAGCCTTCCCGCCTTAAGGGTGCAAAACAATTGATAGACAGGGTCAGTGGTCGTGATCACCCCTACCCTGTTATTATTACGGGTGATTTTAATGCCGGTGAAGAAAATGAAGCAATAAATGTAATAAAATCAGCAGGTTTTACCGATGCATACAGAGCACAACACCCTGTTAAAAGTATAGTCGGTACATTTAACGGCTTTACCGGAGAAAATGAAGGCGACAAGATCGACTATGTTTTTGTGAATGACCATATAGAAGTGTTGGAAGCAACCATTGACAGGTCTAATATCAATGGCCGCTACCCATCAGACCATTATCCGGTTACTGCTACAATTAAACTATTAAATTAATAAAATTATATAACATGCTATAATTAAATGAAATATATACTTTCAATTGATCAGGGAACTACATCAAGCCGGGCCATTCTATTTAATGAAGAAATGTGTCTCGTTGATACGTCTCAACAGGAATTTGAACAAATATTCCCTCATTCTGGATGGGTTGAACATAACCCTGAAGAAATATGGGAAACCACATTGTCATCAGCTAAACACGTTATTAAAAATAATAATCTTTCGGCTACTGATATCGCCGGAATTGGTATCACAAATCAGCGGGAAACAACAATTTTATGGAACCGCGATACGGGCAAACCGATATATAATGCCATTGTGTGGCAGGACCGACGGACCGCAGACCTATGCGAAAGCCTTAAAAAACAAGGACTTGAAGAAAAAATAAGCCAGAAAACCGGGTTATTGCTTGATCCTTATTTTTCAGGAACCAAAATTAAATGGATACTGGAGCATGTTGATGGTGCAAAAGAACTGGCGAAAGCCGGAAAACTGGCTTTCGGCACTGTTGATTGCTATCTGATCTGGAAACTTACAGACGGGAAATCCCATAAAACAGATGCCACCAACGCGTCCCGCACCATGCTTTATAATATTCGTAAAGGGTGTTGGGATGCTGAAATTTGCGAAATGCTTGATATTCCAATGGAAATTCTTCCTGAAGTTATGGATTGTACTGCTGATTTCGGCCTTACAACACTGCTTGGCAATACCCTTCCGATATTAGGCGTTGCCGGTGATCAACAGGCCGCAACAATCGGCCAGGCCTGTTTTAACCCGGGTATGATGAAATCCACATATGGAACAGGGTGTTTTGCGCTCCTCAATACGGGGAAAGAACTTATATCATCGAAAAACAGGCTTTTAAGCACCATAGCGTATCAATTAGACGGTAAAGTTACATATGCGCTTGAAGGATCAATTTTCATTGCTGGTGCAGCCGTTCAATGGCTTAGAGACGGTCTTGGTATCATCAGCCATGCCAGGGAAATGGATGAACTGGCAGAAAAAGCAGACAAAAACCATAAATTATATCTTGTACCGGCCTTTACGGGACTTGGGGCACCACATTGGGACCCGGATAGTAGAGGTGCAATTTTTGGATTAACACGGAGCAGCGGCCCCGCAGAATTTGCCCGCGCAACACTGGAAAGTGTCGGCTATCAGACACGGGACCTGCTGGACGCTATGAAAAGCGATATCCCACATCCTCTTGAAGCGATATTGCGTGTGGATGGCGGCATGGCGTCTTCAGATTGGACTATGCAGTTCTTAAGTGATATAATTGGTGCACCAATTGACCGACCGGCGATAACAGAAACGACAGCACTTGGGGCCGCGTGGCTTGCAGGTACGAGAGCAGGTATTTACCCGGATCAGAAAGGTTTTTCAGACAGTTGGGCACTTGAAAAACGTTTTGAGCCACAAATGTCATCCACAACACGAGAAGAGTATTATAGTGGATGGCATAAAGCTGTCACAAGAACGCTCACAAAATAACAAAATTAGAACAAATTAAAGTCATATTGCTGTTCATAATTGGTGGACAGGAAAAATTTTAATAAAATTATTCCAACCTTATGGAGATGACTTGTGACGGGAGTATTAAAATGAAAAAGTTATTCTTATGCGGTGTGTCAACACTTACACTTATAAGCAGCCCTGCCATTGCGCAGGAAGGAAGCTGGTATGCCGGCATTGACGGGTATGGCACATTTCTTGGTAATGAAACGGCAACCCGCAGCAATCTTAATGTAACCAATTCTTATAATACCGGTGGTGGCTTCGCCGGGCGTTTTGGTTATGATTTTGGAATGCTTCGGCTTGAAACCGAACTGGGCAAACACTACAACAACCTTGGAAGATTGGAAGTTAACACGGATGCAACGCTGGGTCTTGCTACCGGTAATGCAACAGCCGGGCGTACACATTCTACCCATTATATGTTCAATATGGTATTTGATTTTGACAACTTTACCGATGACATGGCAATTGAACCATTTGTTGGTGGCGGTCTTGGAGTCGCAACGGTCGCGCTGCAACAACTAACCGGCAATGTGGGAAGTGCTTATGTCAATTCATCGGATGATGCCCTTGCCTATCAGGCTTTTGCCGGTGTACGTACAGCGCTTGCAGAAAATGTTGATCTTTCGCTTAAATACCGATTTATGAGTACCAATGACGGGGATCCATTAGACCGCCTCGGTAATAGTTTTAAATCATCCTATGATGTTCATGATATTGGACTTGGCATCACTTATAAATTTGGAGCCAATAATAGAACAGAACTGGCCAAAGCACCACAGCCTGTTGCTATTGAACCCAGAGTGGAACCAGCACCTGCACCTGTTCCTGACCCGACACCTGTGGCGGAAATTGCCCCTGCGGCTGCTCCACCTCCGCCCCCTGCCCCTGTAATAAATAAGGGCCCTTTCTCTATTTACTTTGATTGGGACAGTAGTTTTGTTTCCGCAGAATCCCGTGATGTTATTCGTGAAGCTATCATTGAAAGTTCTAAATCGGATCAGATCATAATTGAGGTTGATGGGTACGCTGACCGTTCCGGTCCAAATGGTTACAATGATAACTTGTCTTTTGAACGGGCAACAGCCGTTAAAGAAGCTTTAATTGCAAACGGTGTTGATGAAAACAAGATCCTTATTGAAGCCTTTGGCGAAAGAATGCCACAGATTAATACGGAAGATGGCGTTCGTGAACGCCAAAACCGGCGTGTTGTTATAAAGCTTAATTAAATAAAAAGGCGCTGAAGACAGCGCCTTTTTCTTATTTCAGACATTCGCCTTTTATTTCGGCTTCGCACATATTTGAATCAATAAAGAATTTCGCGGCCCAATTCAGATATTCAAACCGGCCATAAAATCCATCTATTGGATATGAACCCTTTATGCCGCCTATCATCGCATCATTTGGACCTTCAAGGCGCACCGTACGGCGCACATATTCATTAAGCTTTGACCCTGTTACAAGATATTTGCTTTCACCAGTTTCCTTGTAAACAAGAAGAAGCGTATGGGCAATTTGCACAGAACCCGTCAGACAAACCCATTTTACAGCCGGCGTCCAGTTTTGGTTCCAGCGACCAGGTAAATATCCTTCATCATCCACAATATTCACGATTGCATCAGCAAATTTCATAACGCTGGTAAGTAAATTTTTATCGCGGGAATATAAAAACCCCTCCATAATGCCACGCGTAACATAACCCAATGTATGGGTAAGTGGTCGCGTCGGGTCATCCAGACAACAATCGGAAAACCATCCGTTATTATGCTGTTTACTGATTGCCCACTCGATATTCTTAAGCGCTGCATCACCGTAAATTGTATTCCCTGATGCCTTTGCGGCTTCCAACAAACCCCAGGAAACATGGGTTTCATACGCTTTTTCGCCTTTTTCGGCAAAAGGTGTTGAAAATTTTCGCCAGCAGCCATCCTCATCCTGTGTATCCACAAGCCATTTTGCCGCACGGTGCATGGCATCGCCGTATTTATCGAATTCTTTAACCCCGGCAGCAAGCCCTAACAGTATCTGACCCGTATTAAAGGTCACAGGAACAGGGTCATTTTCAATACGCCCTCCCTGAAAAGCACCACTTTCAAGCTGAATTTTTTCGCACCAATCAAGAGCGATTTTCGCACTTTTTATATATTCCTTGTTATCGAAATAATGGCCGCAATTTATTAATGTCGGGATAATATATCCGGTAGTTTCCGGATACGAAGTAGCCCATCCCTTTTTAAGTGAAAAATCCCGTGCGATACCGCCATCATGGCTGGCAGAATTTCTTTGTGCCCGTAAAATCCAGTCCAAGGCTGCTAAAATTGTTGCCACCTTGCCCGGATCATCAGGAAGCCCTTCTCTGTTATCTTTAAGAACTTCCGCCTGTCCATCAGGTGTAAGCATATTATATTCTTCCCAGTCATGATATTTTTGAACCATTGTCCCGGGGATAATTTTTTTAAGCAGCGCTTTCATAGCTAATGATGCCCTTTATCTATTCAATATGTGCTTTATCTTTTCAGACACTTTACCCCACAAATAATATATAAATGGTAAAGGATCTGATAATCTTGCTATTGCCTCGATTGATTTCAGGTTTTTTTCCAGTTTTTCCTGTTCCTGAGTGGTCTGTGTTTCCCGTGAATATCTGTTTATCGGATCAACACGCCATAATATCTTCTCTTTAACTCGCGCTTGCTTTGGAAATGGCAAGCCGATTTCAGCACAGTACTGCGCATAAACAAGATTAATGCCGTGTATCATTGCAACTTCATGCTGAAGGTCGGTTCTGCCAACCGTTGGTTCAATCATCAAAAGCTCACCAGTACGGCTATCCTTCTTGAACTCCATTCCACCCATGCCCACAAAATTGGCCTTTTTAAAATATATGTTGGTCGCAATGCGCATTTCGTCATAAAGCTCATACGCTGATGTGCAGCTTGCCGTTCCACCGACATTTGGGGGCCACGATCTTACTTTACGTCCCGGAAAATCTGCCACAACATTGCCAGCCCGATCAATATATTCAAGCAGGAAGTAAATATCACTGTCCGTACCTTCTATCCATTCCTGAATAACCATATTAGGAACCCTGTCACTTATTTC
>JAUILB010000089.1 GCA_030432815.1 Alphaproteobacteria bacterium
TTTATAGTTTTTTTGAGATTTCTGAGGAAGCAAATAAACGCTCATTAGGAGTATTTATCGTTTTGAATCATATCAATATAGCACGTGACCGTAATCTGGATCATGTTTATCTCGGATATCTGGTAAAGGATAGCCCCAAAATGGGATATAAAATGAATTTCAAACCCCTTGAAATGCTTGCTTCAAAGGGGTGGGATCTAATCAAATAAATTACTTTTAACCCAACGTAATGATTGAATTTTCGCAATGTCCTGTTTATAAGTAAACGAAATCTTATAACAATAATATCTTATCTACATCAAAATGTAAGGCTAACATATGAAACGTCGTTCTTTTCTTAAAAAAACAGCTGCAGTTGGTGCAGGCTCTCTTGCGGTAGGAGCATTAGCAGCTTGCAGTGAAAGCCAAACTGATCCTAACTCAGGTAATTACCCAAATGTTGGAGCTTCGGCAAATACAGTTGGCACTAATACCAGACCTTCTGTCGACTTGAAAATGGTCACAACCTGGCCTAAGAACTTTCCAGGTCTCGGCACTAGGGCCGAAGCAATGGCGCGTGACATTGAAACAGCCACAAATGGCCGCATCAGAATCCGTGTTTATGCTGCTGACGAAATGGTCCCTGCCCTTCAGGCATTTGATGCTGTTTCACAAGGAAACGCCGATATTTATCATGGTCCGGATTATTATTGGCAAGGTAAACATGTCATGTTCAATTTTTATGGCGCTGTACCTTTTGGACTTACAGCTACTGAAATGACACAATGGCTTCAATATGGTGGTGGCCAAGCACTTTGGGATGAGTTGGCCGCACGCTTTAATGTCAAACCAATGCTTTGTAATGCAACAGGAATGCAGATGGGTGGTTGGTTTAATAAGGAAATCAATAGTGTTGAGGATTTTCAGGGACTTAAAATGCGTATTCCCGGCTTTGGCGGGGAAATCGTTACGCGTATGGGTGGTACACCAGTAACATTACCTGGTGGTGAAATATTCCTTTCCCTTTCCCAAGGTAATATCGATGCGACAGAATGGATCGGACCATGGAACGACCTCGCGTTGGGTTTTTATCAGGCTGCTGATTATTACTATACGTCTGCTTATCACGAACCAAGTGCGTCCGTTTGTGCCGGTTGGAATCTTGATGTCTGGAATGATCTTGAACCATCGGAACGCAAAATCGTAGAAGCCATTGCTGAAATGCATTATGCACGTTCACTTGCAGAATTTAACGCACGTAACGCGGGTGCGCTTCGCCAATTGGTTAATGATCATGGTGTACAACTCCGACAATTCCCACAGGAAGTAATGGCAGCGCTCGCTGATGTGGCTGCTGACATTGCTGCTGATATGGGCAGAACAGACGATATTTCGACACGAATTTACAACAGTTACATGTCTACACTTTCTGAAGTTAAGGAATGGAGTGCTGTTGCTGACGAGCCATATTATGCGGCCCGTCGTTTATCAGATAAATTTGGTCAGGCACTCTAAAAACTTGATCATGCAAATTTAATAGGGATTAACAACCGGGAGCAAAATCCAATGGAAGGAATTGCAAATTTCGCCCGCACGATTGACAGTGTCAATGAAATGATCGGTAAGGTCACGTCATGGGCGGCACTTGGGCTGGTACTTGTACAATTTGGTATTGTGATGATGAATTTTCTTTATGCCGAAGGAATTATCGCTGTACAGGAAAGCCTGACTTATATGCATTCTCTGCTGTTTCTTGGTGCAGCTGGATACACACTACTTCATAATGGTCACGTCCGTGTGGATATTTTTTATAGTAAGTTGAATGAAAAGAAAAAAGCATATATCAATTTGATGGGTTCGCTTATTATATTGTTTCCCGTGCTGATACTAATCGGGATTTATGCATGGCCATTTGTGCTTCAATCCTGGTCAATTCTGGAAGGGTCGCAAGAAACAAGTGGCCTTCATTTGGTTTATATTCTGAAATCAATGATACTTCTTTTTGTTTTTAGTACATTTATCCAGGGTGTTTCTATATCATTACATTCTATTCTTGTCATCATGGGGTATGAACATCTTGAAGAAGAAGAATTGGTGGAGGGCGTCTGATGATTTTAGATTTATCATGGATCGGGTTACAAATTGATTTCGTTCTTTTCGGAATAGCAATTAGTAATTTTTTCGGCATGCCTTTGGATGTTCTTCTTTGCACAGTGATGTTTGTACTTGCATGTGCCTCACTTCTTATTGGCTATCCTGTTGCCTTCACACTTCCCGGGATATCGGTGATATTTGCCGGCTTGGGCTTTGCCATGGGAATTTTTGATTTCTCCATTTTAGGTGGAATATCACAAAGAATATACGGCACCATGACCAATGTTGTGATGATGGCAGTACCCTTGTTTGTATTTATGGGGGTCATGCTGGAACGATCCCAAATTGCGGAAGACCTTCTTGAAAGTATGGGCAAGCTTATGGGCCGCATTAGGGGTGGCCTTGGTATATCCGTAACAATCGTGGGGGCCCTTCTTGCTGCCTCAACCGGTATTGTAGGTGCTACTGTGGTTATTATGGGGCTGATGGCACTTCCAACCATGCTTAACCGTGGGTACAGCCCTGCCGTTGCAACAGGTGGCATTGCCGCCGCCGGCACACTTGGCCAGATCATCCCACCCTCAATCGTGCTGGTACTTTTGGGGGACCAACTATCTTCTGCTTGGCAGGCATCACAACTCGCGCAAGGAAATTTCTCTCCAACACCACTTTCCGTGGGTGACCTGTTCGCCGGCGCACTTATCCCCGGGCTGGGGCTGGTTTTGCTATATATACTTTATCAAAGTCTAACTGCAATATTTCTCCCAAATTCATGCCCAGCGGTAATGGATGAGGAAGAAAAGATCGATTTAAAACCTGTTCTTGCGGCCTTTTTACCACCCATTATTCTTGTTGTAGCCGTGCTTGGTTCAATCCTTGCGGGGATTGCAACACCAACCGAGGCAGCGGCACTCGGGGCTGTCGGTGCAATTTTGATGGCAGGATATAAAAATGATAAATCAAAACCGTTGCCGGTAATGGTAGCGGGTATATCAATCGTAATTTTGATTTTCCTGGGTATGGTTTTTGATTTAAGAATGGGACGTCAGACTATAGCAGTAATGGATTATATTGCCTTCGGGATTTCCATACCGCTGATGATCGCCATGATCTGGGGTATTGCTGATAGCTTTATGCGCATCTATCGCAATAAAGTCATCCACGAAGTGATGCAAATGACCGCGAAAATAAGCTCAATGATTTTCATAATCATGGTTGGTGCTGCGTTATTCACATTGATTTTCCTTGGATTTAATGGGGACTTTTATATCACAGAATTTCTGTCCAACCTTCCGGGCGGTCGTTTGGGTGCTTTCCTGTTGGTGATGGTTGTGATGTTCGCGCTTGGTTTCTTCCTCGATTTTATTCAGATTGTTTTTGTGGTGGTGCCAATTGTGGCTCCGGTACTGTTCCTGATGGATATCAACCCGATCTGGCTTGGTGTCATGATGGCCATGAATCTTCAGACATCATTCCTGACACCACCATTTGGCTATGCACTCTTTTATCTAAGGGGAGTAGCACCGGAAGATAAAGTCAAAACAACCGATATTTACAGAGGCGTATTACCGTTCATTCTGATACAGGTAGTCGCACTCATTATCCTTTATAATTTCGAAGGACTGGTTACATGGTTACCAGCTGTTATATTCGGAACCGGGCTATAAAAATTAAAAAGGAGGCGAAAGCCTCCTTTTTCTTATCCTCTACCCCGATATGAGGGCACACCCTGATCAGGAACCCATATTCCTTCCGGTGGTTCACCTGTCTGGTAAAAAACATCAATCGGAATACCACCCCTTGGGTACCAATATCCACCAATACGAAGCCATTTTGGTTTTAATTCCGCCACAAGACGTTCGGCAATACCAACTGTACAATCTTCGTGAAAACCGGCGTGGTTTCTAAAACTATGCATATAAAGCTTTAATGATTTGCTTTCCACCAGAAGACCATTAGGTACATAATCAATGACGATATGGGCAAAGTCCGGCTGCCCTGTTACGGGACAAAGAGATGTAAATTCTGGACATGTAAAACGGACAAAATAGTCTGATTCTGGTCTTGGATTTGGCACAGTATCAATCTTCGCTTCTTCCGGAGATGACGGCAATTTAGTATCTTTGCCAAGCTGTGTAAGACCCTGATATTTATTTTTACTCATAGCCCGTCCTTATTTATCTATTGCCTTTCTATAATCCAATTATAAACTATTGTCATCATTCAACTTTAAACCATCAGATTTGACCTCACCGATTTGTTGACCTTATGCTGCAATAAATCTATTTTAGTTTGGTGTAATTTTTAGTGGGACTAATCATAATGTCAAATACGTCACTGGTTTCTACAAACTGGCTATCGAAAAATTTGGGCGATCCAAATATCCGAATACTTGATGCATCGTGGCATTTGCCGAATGCAGAGCGCAATGCTAAAGAAGAATTTAAGATGAACCATATTCCAGGCGCGCTGTTTTTTGATATTGATGAAATTGCCGACCTTGATATTCCCTTACCACATATGATGCCAAGCAATGAAAAAATGTCGAGCCGATTACGTGCAATGGGCATTAAAAAAACAGACCATGTTATCGTTTATGATGACAGCATGTTCAGCTCTGCTGCACGGGCATGGTTTATGTTTAAAAATTTTGGCCACGAAAAGGTTTCTATCCTTGATGGCGGTATGGCCAAATGGCGTGCAGAAGGCAAGGATACAGAAAGCAATATACAATCATTTGGTAGTAGTCATTATTCAACGAACAAGGATGAAAGCCGGATACGGAACCGACAGCAGATTATTGAAAATATTGAAAGCGCATCTGAGCAGGTCGTTGATGCCCGTGCAAAAGGAAGATTTGAAGGAACTGCCCCCGAACCGCGCCCTGATTCAAGGTCCGGACATATACCGGGAAGCTTTAATGTACCCTTTAGCGATTTATTAAACGAAAATGGTACCTATAAAAATAAAGATGCCTTAAAGAAAGCCTTTGAAAATAGTGGGGTGGATCTTTCCAAACCAATCATAACCAGTTGCGGCAGCGGTATAACAGCCTGTGTACTGCTTTTTGCTCTGGATCAGATTGGCCACAAAGAAAATGCACTTTATGATGGGTCATGGGCCGAATGGGGAACAAGAAATGATACCCCGATAGTGAAGTGAAAAAAGCAATGAGAAAAGATACGAAATTCATTCACGCAGGGCGCGATAAAAAATACACCGGAAAAGCGGTTAGCCCTCCGGTCTACCATGCATCCACCATACTTCATGACAGTGTCGCCGAACTTAACGATGCCACCAAAAATATTCCGAATAATTCAATGTTTTATGGCAGACGTGGCACGATAACACATTTCGCATTCAGAGATGCAATGGTAGAACTTGAAGGCGGGTATGGGGCTCTCGTTTACCCAAGTGGCCTAGCGGCTATAAATGCTGCATTAATGACATTTCTGAATACCGGCGATCATCTGCTAATGGTTGATACTGTTTACGGCCCCACCAGAACACTTTGTGATACGGTGCTTTCAAGGATGGGGATTGAAACAACATATTATAATCCGAATGTAGGTGCCCATATTTCCGAAACTATAAAGGACAATACCAAAGTTATTTTTACGGAATCCCCTGGCTCAGTTACGATGGAAATACAGGATATTCCGGCCATTTCGAAGGTAGCCCATGAACATAATATCATGGTCATGATTGATAACACATATGGAAATCTGGTCAATTTTGAGCCCTATGCCCATGGTGTAGATCTTTCGGTACAGGCAGCAACAAAATATATTGTCGGACATTCAGATGCCATGCTTGGTACGATTACCTGCACTGAAAAATACTGGAAAAAACTATTTCATCAAAGCTATGCCATGGGCTATACAGCGGGCCCCGATGATATCGACCGTGCAATGCGTGGTATCAGAACTTTGAAAACGAGAATAAAACAACACGAAGAAAGTGCGTTAAAGATAGCCAGATGGCTTAAGAAGCATGAGTTGGTTGACCTTGTTCTTCATCCGGCTTTTGCTGATTGTCCCGGACATGAAATTTGGAAACGCGACTTTAACGGTTCAAACGGATTATTTTCCTTCACTCTTAAAGAAGGGCATAACGAAGCAATGACAGCCATGATGGACAGTTTTAAACTCTTTAAAATGGGGTATAGCTGGGGCGGCTTTGAAAGCCTTGCCATGAGTTTTTATGACCTTAAAAAAGAACGGGATTTAAATCTATGGGATAATTACGGTCCCCTTGTTCGTCTTCATGTTGGTCTTGAAGATGCTGATGATTTAATTACTGACCTTGAACAAGGGCTCACACACTATAAAAATGCGCTTTAACCAGCCTTTTTAAATATATTAAACCTTCCAATAAGAAAAAGAAATGTTGCACAAAGCACGATGGCGGGGCCTGTTGGAACATCCCACTGACTGGACGCCGCGATACCGCTTATAACCGCTACAATTCCCCCGATCGATGAAAACATTATCATTTGAAGAGGTGTATTTGAAATTGTGCGAGCCGCCGCCGCTGGAATAATCATAAGTGCTGTAATCAACAAAACACCAATCACTTTTAGCGCAACAGCAACTAAAAAAGCGATAAGTAACATATATATAATTTTTATCCTGTTAACCTTTACACCTTCTGTATGCGCAAGGTCTTCATGCACAGTAAGCGATAACAGGTCACGCCATATAAAAAACAGACAGATGCCTGTAATTCCCACGACACCGGCTATTGTATAAATATTTCTTTCGCTAATTGCCAGAATATCCCCGACAAGATAATACATCATATCTGTTCTGAAATGGTCCATCATTGAAATGACAATCATGCCTATAGAAAGTGTCCCATGTGCCAATATGCCCAAAAGTGTATCTGATGAAAAACGTCTATCACGCTGTAGAAAAAGAAGCATGATTGCAACAGCCGAACAGGTTGCAATCATGATAATCGGATTTTCACTATCAAATGCAATGCCTAGCGCAACGCCCATCAAAGCTGAATGTGAAATGGTATCACCAAAATAGGCCATCTTGCGCCACACCATAAAACACCCTAAAGGGCCCGCAATTGCTGCGACCAATACACCTGCAATTACAGCATTTAAAATAAACTCATCAATCATGATCATGTCCATGATGATATTCGTGATCATGATCCGGATCATGATTATGCGTATAAATGGCCACACCCTCCATTGGGCGACCCATCATAGCATGATATTCGGGATTTCTTTGAACGAATTCAGGGCTACCACGACAACATATATGTCTATTCAAGCAAAGAACCTGATTGGTGGATGCCATCACAAGATGAAGATCATGCGAAATCATCAACACGCCACACCCTGTTTCATCACGGATTTTGGCGATCAGACCATAGATTTCCTGTTGCCCCATAATGTCAATACCCTGCACCGGTTCATCAAGTACCAAAAGATCCGGTTTTCCGAGAATAGCCCTCGCAAGTAAAATACGTTGCATTTCACCACCGGAGGCACTTTGAACCGGGTGATCAGCAAGTCTAGTTAATCTGACTGTTGCAAGTGCTTCGGCTACATCAGCATAACTGGTATTTGGTCTTAAATATAAAAAGTCCCGAACACTAAGTGGCAGGACTTCATCAATCATTACTTTTTGCGGCATGTACCCAATCGTTATGGATTTATCACGGTGAATTTCACCTGAACTGGCTTCCAATATCCCCAGTGAAATTTTCATCAACGTACTTTTACCGGCACCATTGGGACCAATAAGCGTTACCGTCTCTCCTCTGTTTACCGAGAAAGAAATATTCTCAAGAACAAGGTTTTTATGATAACTTTTGCATACATTTTCTAGCCTGATAAGAGGACTAGTATTGTCGCCCATATGTTTTAATTCCTGCAGTTTGCACAAACACCGGCAATTTCAAGAATGGAATTTTCATATGTGTATCCATTCTCCTTAGCGGCACGCTCAATCACACTGTGCAATGATGCTTCATTCATTTCCGTTACATTGCTACATTTTGTACAGATCATAAAATGCCCCTGGTGTTTATGTTCAGGGTCACTACAACCAACAAATGCATTAAGTGATTCGATTCTATGAACAAAGCCTTCCTCAATAAGGAAATCAAGCGCCCGATAAACTGTCGGTGGCGCTACTCTTTTTTGCCCTTCACTCAATAAATCCAACACCTCATACGCAGTAATCGGCTCATGCTTAGTCCAGACAAGCTCAAGTACCCTGCGCCTTAGCGGGGTAAACCTTGTTTCTCTTTTTTCACAGATTTTTTGCGCCGCCTCAAGTGCTGTTTCTATGCAAACGTTATGGTCATGCTTATGTTTTAACACGGTTTCTCTCTTCCTAATAACTATTCCCTAGAGACGATAAATGTGATATTGCCCTG
Source organism: Alphaproteobacteria bacterium (assembly GCA_030432815.1). Lineage (GTDB taxonomy): Bacteria > Pseudomonadota > Alphaproteobacteria > Sphingomonadales > Emcibacteraceae > Pseudemcibacter. The sequence goes on from JAUILB010000089.1 coordinate 8,476, forward strand.
ATTGTTATTGAATATCAAGTCATCAGGAAAATATTATGTCAAATTCTGACAGCAAAATTTCTTTTGAACACATTATTTCAAAGCTTAAGTTCAATGAACAAGGGCTTATTCCTGCTATTGCACAACAATATGATAGTCGGGAAATTCTGATGATGGCATGGATGAATAGTGATGCCGTACAGGAAACCTTATCTACAGGACAAGTTTGTTATTTTTCACGGTCAAGACAGAAACTATGGCGAAAAGGTGAAAGTTCAGGACAAATACAATCGCTAAAACAATTCCGAATTGACTGTGATCAGGACACAATATTATTGCTGGTAGATCAGGTTGGCGTTGCCTGCCACACAGGTCGGCGCACCTGTTTTTTCGAAGAAGTGGGCTCTGACGGTGAAATAACAATTATTGCCGACATTGAAATTGCACCAGACGAACTTTACAGAAAATAATTTACTCGCCAAAAGAACAAAGCTCTGGCTGACCTTCGCAACAATCTGTTACCAGATAATCCATAAAATTTTTGGTATTTTCCAGCTCGATTCTATAGATCAGGGTTCTGCCTTCACGTGTAAATGTTATAATACCCGCGTTAGTCAGAATATTTAAATGGGTCGAAAGTGTATTCTGCGCAACCTTTAATTCTTCTGCAATAGCACCGGCAGAAAGCCCCGAAGGCCCTTTCCTGATCAGCAACCTGAATACATTAAACCGGGTTGATTGTGCTAAAGCCGCAAGAATTTTTACTGCCGTCTCATCATTCATATCTTTGTCTCTCAATACTTAAAGGAATTGTAAAAGCCACAGCAACAATAATCATCACTGTTGATAAGACAAGACAAGAAACAAGTCCATACAGTTGATATAGCACACCGGAAAGCATTGTTCCCATGCAACGTCCAAAAGCATTTGCCATATAATAAAAGCCTATATTAAGCGATACATTTTTGCGGTCCGCATACCCGACAATTAAATATGAATGAATTGCCGAGTTAATAGCAAAAACCATCCCGAAAAACATTAGTCCGACAATCAGCCAATATGAGGTTTTAAAAGTAAAACCGGCAGATGTGATTAGATTTATACCATGCTCGCTTATGCCCATGGCTATGAGTAACGGTATAACAGCCAAAACAATGCCCCAGATTTTAGCCAGATTTGCTGCTTTATTAGTCCCATCGATATGCTTAAGCAGTTTCGGAACAAACGCCTGTACAATTCCATATCCAATGAC
>JAUILB010000418.1 GCA_030432815.1 Alphaproteobacteria bacterium
AAGTCAAACTATTTCTTACCGTGAACGATTAATGGAACAATCCATCAAAGTCATAATGAAAAACCCATTATTTGGATCAGTAGATTATCTAAGAGACCCTGAAATGGAAAAAATGCGGCAAGGCCAGGGTATCATCGATATGGTAAACAGCTATCTTGCAATAGCACTTGAATATGGTTTGGTTGGATTGACGATCTTTCTATCAATTTTTCTCTTTTTAATGATAAAATTATATAAATCATTAAAAAAACTAAAGAAAATACCGGAAAAACGTGACTTGTGGTTGCAGGGAAGAGTGATTTTTGCAGTCATGTCAGGATTGCTTTTTATTCTGTTTACAACCGGAAGGGGTATTACTTCAAACTATTTGACATGGAGCCTATTAGGGCTGGGTATTGCCTATGTAAATATATTTCAATTAGAACTACTTAAAATTTACAGCTCAAAACAACAACCTATAAATTCTGAAATTTCGCTAAACAATCAGGTATCATCTCATCAGCAATGACAACACACGTATCATTTTTAACTGATATATGGTTGCTCAACTTCGTTCTATCATCCAGCAACCAAAATTCATTATCCCTAACTTTATAGCGCACGATGCCTTTATCAATCACTTCGTTTTTAAAACCATTCATTTCCAACATCAAAAAAGCATAACGCCATCCCGCCGCACCGGATGAAAAATATGACTGCGCTCCCACATAATAAAGTGTTCCGGGATTTTTATTGATCAAAGCATCGGCGATTATTCTGCCCTGCTCAAAACTATCCTGATCACGTCTTATGTGTTTTACTTTTGAAAGCTGTGAAATATATGCGCCCCACGTTCTTGGCCCGTCATGTGTGCCGATCTTGCGGGCATCAGAGATCGCCAGATTTATAAATGGCATCTTTGTCATCGGTTCAATGGATACAGCCAGATGTATAACCGTGCCGATGAGCAAAGCAAGATTTACTGCCCGAAAATGAATGCCTGCCAAATTATCCGCCAATAATTTCCATGTAAATGCCGCAAAAAAGGGCAGTACCACAAATGCAGGCATCAAATACTTAACCGATAAAAGATCAGGCATAACGATCAAAGCCGGCAAAAAGGATAAAAGCAGCAGGATCGCCATATTCTTTTTATCCGGATCATTATATTTTGCGATAACATACAAACCCGCACTGTAAAAAAGCCACCCAAGTGGTGAAAAAATCAATGTTGTCGTCATATTTTTGGCGTATCTGTCCCAGCCACCCGCGTCTGATTTCTCTATGATTTCTGCATTGCTGCTCAGGTAACTGTCTATGATCCCGGAAAGGCTAATATGCTCATTTGCAAAAATGATGATCACAACTATTAAAAAAGATAAGGATGCAACGATGATTTTCTGCAAATCCTTATGCATCAACACAAAAAACATAAAAATAAATGGCAGGATTAATATAAAATCCAGCCTTAAGAATATTGAAACAGCGCATAGCACCCCTATACAAACCACCTTGAATATTGTTGGTTTTTCAAATGAAAGACAAAGCGCCGACACAGCACAAAGAAAAGCAGGAGCAGATGAATTGAAATAAACAGCCGTATAAAAAATTTCCGGTGTCATAAGCAAAATGATGACCGATATGTACAACGGGACCCCAAATTTTCTTGAACAATGGAAAATTATAATTGAAAGCGCCAATGTAATAGAGGCTGTGTTTAAAAATAAAACAAATGCCGGACTGCCGAAAAGCTGGTATATCGTAGCGCCCAGATGATAAAAAAGCGGCTGCCAATCATAA
>JAUILB010000090.1 GCA_030432815.1 Alphaproteobacteria bacterium
TTCGCCACCGTCGGCTTCAAGCCCCGCTAATATACCCGCTTTATCGGCGTCATTTTTATTCTGGCTCATTTTCCATTTGCCGGTAAGCTCGGCAATTTCAATTTCGAGCCCGATGATGCCTTTCATCTGACCACGGATATATTTATCCGGCGCATCGGTGACTTTCCACGGATCATCCCGACCCGCTTCATGGATATCTGATAAAGACCCGATTTGTGTGATCAGCCAGTCCGGATCATCAATTAATCGAAGCGCCCCGCGCACGTGCACCGTCGCGTAATTCCAGGTGGGCACCACTTTGCCATGTTCGGCTTTAGATGCGTACCATGCGGGGCTGATATAATGATGGGGTCCCTGAAAAATCACCATGACGTTGGTATCCGGCCCAAAATTTTTCCAAAGCGGGTTACCCTTGGCCATATGGGCGCGCAGGATGCCATTATCCCCCAATTCACGGTGCAGCACGAACGGAAGATGATTTGCTGAAATTTCTCCACCCTCATGAGCGATTAATATCCCGAATGAATAGGCATCAATCAAATCATGTATGACACTTAGACGTTCTTCCTTAAATAACGGTGGTTGGAACATCAAAAACTCCCTTAATTCAGATCTGCCGCACGGTCCACATCGCTAAGCATATCGGTGAAGTCAACGCGCTGCGAAAGTTTAATATTTTTCACTGTATCGGCAAGCGCATGTTCTGTCGACCAGCGAACACCTTCAAATGGTGCAATGCGGGCATGCCGTCGGCGCATACCCACCAACCAGTAACCGCCGTCACGGGCCGGGCCGAATACCGCATCATGGTTTCCCAATGCTTTGAACGCGCGTCTTATATGATTTTTTCGCACCCCCGGAATATCCCCGCCGATGAGGACAAGTGGCCCACTTCCAACACTATCAAAAACCCGCTGCATCCTTTGGCCCAGATCCCCGCCGCCCTGCGGAATGACCATCAAGCGCGGATCAAAAAAATCGCCGCGATAATCATCGGGCGTAACACAAATAATTGTTTTCCAGTTTCCGTGCCCCACCCGCCTGATCAATGATTTAACCGTGCGGCGAAAAAACTTCCACGCCTTAAGACGGCCAATATCCCGCGCCAGGCGGGTTTTGACACGGCCAAATCGTGGCTCCCTGACGAATATAACGAGTGTGTTTTTCTTCATCAGTAAATCTTCCTGATTGTTGCGGGGTCAACACCCAATTTATAAAGCAGAAGGCATAACCCGTTTCGCAACATGCGAAAGACATAGCCATATTTATTATATTTATCCGCAGACGTGATCAGCACATGGCGGCCTACTCGCATTCGCTTCCTGCCAATACGGCGGACAATATCCACATCTTCCATCAGTGGCATGTCATTATAACCACCAATTTCGTCATAGAGCGCGCGGGAAATAAAAAGCCCCTGATCCCCATAGGGAAGCGCGAAGGCCCAACATCGGAACCGAACCCAATATTCAAGAAACCTTGGGAAAAAGCCATCATCATCAAAACGAAGACGAAACGAAAACGCCTTATCAGGGTGGTAGGTCATATGATCCGTTAGCGCCTGCACCCATCCTTCAGTAAGTATGCTGTCTGAATGTAGAAACAAAAGCCAGTCCCCCTTGGCAAACTGCGCACCGGATTTAAGCTGTAATCCACGGCCGGGATTGGTGTTCACCACCATGCGGTCTTTGAATGAATAGGTTTCAATGCCACCATTGACAATAATCACGTCATCCGGCAACACATCCAAAAGGCGTTCCAGCCGTTCATCCATTATCAATGTGGGTATAATGACCGTGATGCTCATATTATCTCTTTAAATTATCAGATGAACGACTATAGTCAAAATATGACAAAGGAAAAGCCCAAACCCACCTATGAAATTGAAGAAAGTGTTGGTGCACCACATAAAATCGTCTGCGGGGTGGATGAAGTGGGGCGTGGCCCTCTAGCCGGGCCGGTTATTGCGGCGGCTGTGATCCTGAACCCGGCACTTATTCCTTACGACTTAAACGATTCAAAAAAGTTGAGTGCCAAAAAACGCGAATATTTAAATGAACAGATTTTAGCCTGTGCCGAATGCGCATATGGCGAAGCAAGCCTGGAAGAAATTGATGAACTTAATATACTTCATGCAAGTATGCTGGCGATGCAGCGCGCGGTTAAAAATTTACCCCGAAAAGTAGATCATATTCTGGTGGATGGAAACCGCCTTCCCAATTTCGAAGCACCCGCCACAACGATCATAAAAGGGGATCAAAAATCGGTTTCCATCGCTGCAGCATCGATAATTGCAAAAATAAAACGCGATTTTTTAATGAAAAAATTGGCAAAAATTCACCCGGAATATGGCTGGGAACGAAATTCCGGATATGGTACCCGCGAACATATGGAAGCACTAAATCTTGTGGGTCCGAGTCGTTTTCATCGAAAGTCATTTGCACCAATCCGTGACCTAATGACTCAACAAAATACTATAAGCAGTTGATTCCATGCAAAAAAATGCTTGACGAGATTCTGCAAATGATTCATGATTCCGGTCATGACACAAAAAACAAACATAAAAACAAAAAAGGTTACGACTGGCCAGATGGGCAAACAGCCACGTTCAGAACCTGCTTTGAAATCGCTTCCAAAGGATAAAATCCTGAAAGGCGATTGTATCGAGCTTATGAATAGCTTGCCTGAAAAATCTGTTGATGTGATTTTCGCTGATCCCCCCTACAACATGCAACTAAAAGGCGAACTTCATCGCCCGGACAATTCACATGTTGATGCGGTCAATGACAGCTGGGATCAGTTTTCCGGATTTGATGCTTACGATCAATTTACCCGTGACTGGCTGACGGCGGCACGTCGCGTGCTCAAGGATACGGGCACCATATGGGTTATTGGCAGCTATCATAATATATACCGTGTAGGTTCGATTATTCAGGATATCGGTTTCTGGGTCCTTAATGATATTATCTGGCGCAAAACCAATCCGATGCCTAATTTCCGTGGCACACGTTTTACCAATGCCCATGAAACGCTGCTCTGGTGTAATAAGGGCGAAGGGTTTAATAAATACACCTTCAACTATGAAGCCATGAAAGCCTTTAACGATGATGTACAGATGCGTTCCGACTGGCTGCTACCCATATGTTCAGGTAAGGAACGGCTGAAAGTAAACGGCCATAAGGGCCACAGTACACAAAAACCCGAAGCACTTCTTTATCGTGTGCTTTTAAGTTCTACAAATAAGGGAGATGTGGTGCTTGATCCTTTCTTTGGCAGTGGCACAACGGGCGCCGTTGCAAAAAAACTTGGCCGTCATTTCATCGGCCTTGAGCGTGAAGAAAAATATATCAAGCTTGCCACCGCACGCATTAAGGATGTTGAACCGCTAAAAGATGATGAAATGGAAATCACACCTGCCAAAAGGTCACTGCCACGCGTCGCATTCGGCACACTGATTGAAAATGGCATGATCAAGCCGGGCACCATTTTATTCGGTCCAGGAAAGCGTCATGCCGCCAAGGTTCGCGCCGATGGCACACTGATTTCAGCCGATAGCAAGGGATCAATCCATCAGGTTGGCGCAAAACTGCAAAATGCACCAAGCTGCAATGGCTGGACCTACTGGCATATGGAAATGAATGACAATCTGGTTTCGATCGATGTGCTTCGCGCACAGATCAGGGCCCAAATGAATTAAAGAGTTTTAGTAGAGGAATAATAATAAAAAAATACCCGTATTATCTTCCCCGGATAATATAAACTGTTTACCTTCTCCGGTGAGTAACCCGCTAAGCGCCCAACTTAGCGGGTTAATTGTTTGTACTTAAAAAAACAAATATTGCATTGCAATAAACCATACGGGCCCTATAGTGCGCCGCTTAGCTAACTCCAGACATCAAGGAATTACGATGCAAACGGCCCCTGACCTTCCGATCATTGAACCAAAATCAACCGGTATTATAAGTCAGTATAGGATCGAGATATTATCGGGCTTAACGGTTGCACTGGCCCTTGTTCCCGAAGCTGTTGCCTTTTCTTTCGTTGCTGGAGTTCACCCGCTTGTAGGACTTTATGCCGCTTTTATTGTTGGACTTATTACCGCTGTATTTGGTGGTCGGCCGGGTATGATATCCGGCGCAACGGGTGCGCTCGCGGTTGTAATGGTCGCCCTTGTCGCTACGCATGGCGTCCAGTATCTGTTCGCTACGGTAATCCTGATGGGGATAATACAGCTCCTCGCAGGTGTTTTCAAACTCGGTAAATTTATTCGTATGGTGCCGCATCCCGTCATGCTTGGGTTTGTAAATGGGCTGGCAATTGTTATTTTCCTCGCACAGCTCAGTCAATTTAAAGTGACAAATGCACTCGGCGAGCAAACCTGGATGAATGGTTTACCGCTTTATATGACTTTAGGTCTGGTGGTTCTTACAATGGTAATTATATGGGGAGCGCCAAAGCTTATTCGCAGCATACCTGCCCCGCTTATGGGAATTGCCATTGTGTCCATACTGGTTATTGCGTTGAACCTTGATGTGCCAAGAGTTGGAGACCTAGCCTCAATCCAGGGCGGGCTTCCCACATTTGCGATACCCAGCATTCCTTACACTCTTGAAACTCTAATGATCATCCTGCCATATGCCTTCATCCTTGCTGCTATTGGTCTGATCGAAAGTCTTCTTACCCTCAATCTTGTTGCTGAAATGACGGAAACACACGGTGGTGCCAGTCGTGAATGTGCGGCACAAGGGGCTGCTAATCTGGTAACAGGGTTCTTTGGCGGCATGGGCGGTTGTGCGATGATCGGCCAAAGCATGATAAACGTTAAATCCGGTGGCCGTACGCGTATCTCTGGTATTTTTGCTGCCCTGTTTCTACTTTGCTTTATTCTGTGGGCGTCTGGGTTAATTGAGCAAATTCCTGTAGCAGCTCTGGTCGGTGTTATGTTTATGGTCGTGCTTGGTACCTTCGCCTGGTCAAGCCTCACCATTCTCCACCGTGTCCCGAGCCATGATGCATTCGTTATTATCCTTGTTACTATCGTTACCGTTTATAGTGACCTTGCTGTCGCGGTCGTGGTTGGCGTCATTGTTTCGGCACTCGTGTTCGCATGGCGATCATCTAAACGCGTTTCTGTGAACACAGAAATGAACAAAGATGGGCAAAAAACGTATCACATCAGCGGACCATTATTTTTCGGCAGCACCGCCAATTTTCAGGATATGTTTAGCCCAAAAAACGACCCTGCTGATGTGGTGGTCGATTTTCAGAAATCGAGAGTATGGGATCATTCTGGTTTACAGGCAATTGAAGCACTTACAGAACGATATAGTCGCCGAAATAAGACAATCCATCTGCGCCACTTAAGTCCGGATTGCAAGGCACTTCTTCATAAAGCAGGAAGCATGGTCGAACAAATGCCTGACGAAGATCCAGACTATGGTGTCGCGGTTGATTATGATGACTACGGATCAGAAAATTAGATCATTTTTTTAATTTTTCAAAAACATCATACCTGATCCGATGGGCTACCCGGATTCTGCAGGTGAATGAAATAGACTGACTTTTTATGAGTTTGAACGGTTCACCGGAAAGGTAAGTTTGATTTTCGTACCAACATTGAGTTCTGATTTAACATCAATGGTTGCTCCCAAACGGTAAAGCAGTTGCCGTACAATAATAAGACCAAGGCCCGTGCCTTCAGCATGGGATATAAAATGCGATTTAATTGGAATATTGGCACAATGAATTTGCTGAACCACTTCCTCAGGCATGCCTCTGCCATTATCGTTTATATTAATGTCCACATGCCCGTCTTTGTTTTTATGGGCGGACAAAATAATTGTACCATTGTCGGGTGTATACTTCTGGGCATTGGAAAGCAGGTTATAAATAATTTGTTTGAAAATTCTCCGGTCAGATTGAATTTCGATTTGGTCTTGTTCAAAATTTAGAACAACTTCTTGTTTCTTATTGATTGATATCGGTTTTAATTCATCAACATAGCTCGTAAGCAACGAATTTACATTAAGTGGTTCGATTGACACATTGATTTCACCGGATTCCAGTTTATTTTGATCAAGCAGGTCGTTGACAAGTGAGAGAAGATGGTTTCCGCCCGAATTAATGAAGGTTGCATATTCTATAACCCTATCCGGATCCAGTTTTTCCTTTGGCGTCTGTTTTAACATATCGGAAAACCCGATAATTGCATTGAGTGGTGTTCTGAGTTCATGGCTCATGTGACCGAAAAAAGACGCTTTAACATCCAAGGCGTTGTTTAATTCTTTAAGCTGTTGTGCAATTTTCTTCTGACCATAAAAAACTTCCTTGCGTTGTTTATCCATTGTCGTCAACACCAGGATACTTAGAAAAACAACTGAAACAAGTGTGATCCAGACACCAGTTTTATCAACCCCACCGATATATACGGCAAACAGATAAAACAGTACTGCATTTACAATCAATATAAATGCTTGCACAAATAACCGTTCTGCAAACAAGAATGCGATCATAAGGTAGGCTACGGCAATACTCGTCAGTCCGGAACCTGTATAAGCGTTGATATAGCTGAGTAATCCGGAAAATAAATAAGCTCCAATTACCACCCCCCAACAGGCAACTTTTTGCATAAAAATATTGTTATCCGAAAGTTTAAGTAGCAGCCAATTCGCCAAAAAAGAAACCAGAAAGAAAACGCCGATATTATCTGAATTAACAATATGATTATAGGCAACACCCGGCGTAGGCCCTGATCTGTCTGTAAGGATTAACAAACATATTGCGGCAGCTGCTAACGAAAATTTTCCGATATTACGGATATTTAAACTATGCGCATAAGCGAGATATTCTGGATCCGGTTTCGCAATTTTTAACACAGCTAAAATCCTTATTGTAACAACTATGATAAGTAATTCTTTTATACTTATATATGTTTCATGCTTAATATAAATTTAATTTGCGCGGCATTAGAGTTAAATACACAATCAGTCTAACAGATTACTTATCTCTAATTTTTACTTCTGCTTCAGAAAGCAATTAATAACGTTATGCAGAAGATCGGGCTTTTCATGATGAACAAAATGTGTGGCTCCGGGAACAACAAATAATTCGCTATTTGGTAATGTTTCATGCATTTCCAAACTATGCCTGATAGAAATATCATAATGATCGCCAACAATCACTAAAGTCGGAGTTTTTATGGTACTCAAATCTTCTTTAGATAAATTTGGTGACGTTGCCCACATCATAGACATTTTCTTTAGATGTGCTTCAAATTCTGTCAGATCATTTCGTCCCAGAAGATAATGTTCTATTGCCATACCGGGAAAACCTTCAGGATCATTATCCGCATCATTATCCTTATTCCATGATATATTCTTCCAACTCTGTTTTTGTTCCTCCGGATAGGCGGAATGATTATAGACAGCACCGTGAATAACTGATTTCATAACACGTTCCGGATAATAAAAACTAAGAAGCAAAGCAGTAATTCCACCGTCACTCTGTCCAAAAACATGCGTTTTTTCAATATTTAACTGATCAAGAACACCTATGGCATCGCTGGCCATTAATTCATAGGAAATTTGTGAGGACGATGGCGAGCTTCTACCTTGCTCACGACTATCTATGGCAATTACTTTATAGATTTTTGAAAAATGATCTATCTGTATTCTCATATCTTCGCGGGACATCATCCCGCTATGCAACAATAACAATGGTTCGCCAGAACCAACAACTTCATAATCAATAACAGCGCCATCACTGGCGTTAAATGATCCTGCAGAAGCCGTTTGATTGCCTCCTACAATAAACACATTGACCAATGCTAAAAAAGTTTTTCCAATTATTTTCACTTAAAGTGATCCTCTTTTGCTATAGATGAAATAAAAATATTAAAGGATATAAACATAAATGAAATAATCGTTCCACCCTGTTTAAAATTATTTCATTTACAATCTGGTTTAAATTCAGGAATTGGAAAATATGAATGGCAGATTTTATTGACGAAGCAATCAGTAACGCAAGCATTACAATTGATATCGAACCGCTTGAAAACAACGCTTACAAATGCACCTTCAAAAGCATACATCATAAAATGACCCGCACCATCACCATGGCCGAAGGATATGACGCGCCGAAACTTGGCAACCTAATCTATTATTACGCAACCGAAATTCAGCACTATGAAGATTGTGACGACATTCTTGAATGGGCCGATGACAACGGACTTAATCCCGGAGATCCAAAAACATTAAAACGTTATAATCAATTGGGCGAAGACCATCGGGATTTACGTCTTTTGCTGGGTGAGGAAAACTACCAGTCCATGATGACCGCTCTTGCCATCAGTCAGGCTATCGATAATGCATTACCCGGCTAGCTTGTGAGAAGCATTTTGAGCTGTTATTGTAATTTAGTTCACCAACCTTTTTAAAGTTATGGGGAAATATTAATGGGGATCTTTTTATTATTAGCGCTTGCATTCTTTGGCTATATTATCTGGCTTGGTGTCTCTGTCACCTATCTACGTAACGAAAATAAAACACTTTCCAGTCGCTTGGATATGCTAAGCGCACAGCTTGACAATATTGTCTCCCTAAATAATGATCCTGAATTAGAAAAGCAAGAAAAGGAAGCAACAGATAAAGCTGCGCCCTGGAAGGACTCTAAACTGGCCGAAGAATTAAGCCAGGAAAGCTATGTCGCGACGGAAATAACAGCAGAACCCGAAAAAAAAATATCCCCTATTGCACAGAAACCAAAACAGTCTCGATTTAAATCTGTTGAAGAGAATATTTCATCACGCTGGATGATCTGGCTGGGCGGAATTGCTTTTGCCATAGGCGGGGGGTTTCTTGTTAAGTATTCAATTGATTCAGGGCTTTTAAGTCCCGGTGTTCGAGTAACGCTCGGAACCATCATTGGTATCGCAATGGCAATCGGTGGAGAAGGTATCAGGCAACGCCGCGAAAAGCAGGGGTTTTTAAGCGAATATCCTGATTATGTGCCCGGAGCAATATCAGCTGCAGGTCTGTTTACAGCTTTTGCTGCTATTTATGCATCCTATGCACTTTATGATCTTGTCATACCCATACTGGCCTTTGCGGTTTTGGCACTTCTTAGTTTCGGATCGACTATTCTTTCCTATTTTCATGGCCGATTTTTTGCCTATCTTGGTATGGTCGCTGGGCTTCTGGTTCCTGCATTGGTTTCTACAGGGTCAGGAAATGCATGGACATTGTTTCCATATCTGTTGGTCATTGTTGGCTCCTGTTTATGGGTTAGCCGGAAAAAAGCATGGACAGACAGCGCGGCTACAGCGCTGGTACTTGCCCTGCTTTGGGTGATTTTATGGATTTTTACAAACTGGAATATGGGCGATGTAATCCCTGTGGGTATCTATCTTCTTATACTCGGTGGACTTAACGCTATGCTCTTAAGTGGTGCC
>JAUILB010000091.1 GCA_030432815.1 Alphaproteobacteria bacterium
TTCCGGTAACTGAAGAAGATGTAAAGTCACTATAGTCATCATTTGAATGACATGATTGGCACGATACATTTGCCGTTTGCCAATCACTGTTGAATTGGTTTTCATTTACATCATAATTACGTTTAAAACCTGTGGAATGGCAATCGGCACACATACCATTCCAGTTTTGCAGCGGTTGCGTCCAGTGTAGGCGATCATTGGGGCTGATATGATCATCACCATAAATATGGAACCAGCGCTGACCTCCCCGATCCGCAGGTCGGCTGTCCCAGGAAATAGGGAACGTTTGATATTTTCCATTTTCCGTTTTTACAAGATATTGTTGTAACGGATAAAAGCCAAAAACATATTCGATTTTAAATTCGCGTGGCGTTCCCACTATATCATCTGTAGTTATCAGATACTCCCCGTCTTCCATATAAAACCTTGTAGTTTTACCGTTTATTATAATGTTCTTGTTATCAAAATTACCCAAAACAGTGTCTTCATGTGCAGGTAGCATGGATTTCTGATGATGAGAATTTTGCCATTTGATGTGTATGTTGGCGAAGTCAGATGCGCTGTCCTGGCTATAAACATACCAGCTGTTGCTATAGGTAGCTGTAATGAGCAGTGCTGAAAGTGCCAGAAAAAGGATTATCAGCCCGTATAATTTTTGTTGTCGCGCTTTCATTATCAAATGAAATTATGCTATATGATTGAGCATTGCTACAAAAATTCAAATAAAAGAATGTGTGCACAGGGGAAGTAATATGAGAATAATATTTGCGGTTTTATCACTTGTGCTGCTGTTATCAGGATGCGGAAATGATGTTGATAATAGGGTTGAAAATATATCGGAAGTTGGCAGACCAAATATCCTCCTGATTATTGCCGATGATCTTGGTTATTCCGATATTGGACCCTTTGGTGGTGAAATTTCAACACCGAACCTTGATAAACTTGCGGCTGATGGTATTAAACTTAGCAATTTTTATGCGGCAGCGGCCTGTTCCCCCACAAGAACAATGCTGCTTGGTGGCGCCGACAGCCATGTTGGTGGCATGGGTACCATGTATAATGATCAGGCAGCAAACCAGATCGGTCAGCCTGGTTATGAAGGATATATGAATGACCGGGTGGTAACAGTATCGAACCTTCTTAAAGATGCGGGGTATCATACCTATATATCCGGTAAATGGCATTTGGGTTATGAAGACGATCAGTCTGCTTTTGCCCGCGGCTTTGAGCAGACATTTACGATTTTACAAGGGGGCGGGCACCATTTTAATGATGCTCCCATGACGACGCAGCATGATAGATCCTGGTACCGGGAAAACGGCAAACGGGTATCATGGCCGGAAGGGGCGTTTTCAAGCGAGTTTTATACTGATAAAATGATCAGTTTCATTGAAAGCAATAAAGACGACGGCAAACCGTTTTTTGCCTATCTTAGTTACACGGCACCCCATTGGCCGTTACAGGCACCGGACGAATATCTTGATAAATATAAAGGGAAATATGATGCCGGATATGACGATCTTGCCTTATCAAGAATAACATCATTGGAAAAACTGGGGTTAATTAATCAGGGGCACATAGCGCCTGATCCCGCTTATCCGGAAACAGAAAGCTGGGAAAATCTTAGTGAAGAGCAGAAAAAAATAGAAGCCCGTGAAATGGAAATATATGCGGCGATGGTTGATAATATGGATTATCACATTGGCCGGATGATTGATTATCTGGAAACTTCGGGAAAACTTGAAAATACATTCATCATTTTTATGTCTGACAATGGCGCGCAGGGCTTTGGCCCCGGGATGGGAAAAGCGTTCCCGCTTGACTGGATAGAAAACAATTTTGACAATAGTTACGAAAATATGGGCAGGGAAAATTCGTATGTTTATCTTGGTCCCCATTGGGCAAGGGCAAGTTCGTCACCAATGCGCATGTTTAAAGGATTTTCGTCGGAAGGCGGTATCAAAGTACCTGCCATCATTAATTTTCCGGGAAGATTTGAAGAAAACAAAGGAACTTTTGTTGATCAGCTTATGACAGTTCATGATCTGCCGGTTACGTTTTTGGATCTGGCGGAAACATCACATCCCGGCAAGACTTATAAAGGGCGTGATGTTGCCCCTTATGTTGGGAAATCCATAGTGCCATTTATAAATGGGAAGACAGAAAATGTGCATGATGCTGATGATGTGCTTATTTGGGAACTTAATAACCGTATCGCAATCCGAAAAGGGGACTGGAAAATGATCAGAATTCCCGGCCGCTTCGGTACAGGGGATTGGGAACTGTTTAACATTAAAAATGATCCCGCAGAACGGCATGACTTAAGTGCGGAAAATCCAGATATTGTTACGGAACTGGCAGCTGAATGGGATAAATATGCACTTAAGAATGGGGTTATACTGGCTGAATAATCAGTTTTGGGTGCGTTTTTGAATATTGACAGATTTTTCCAGTTGCTGAAGGAAGTTTGAGCGATCATTTTTGGTAAAGCTGGCATTATATCCCTTGCTTTCACCGGTTTCCCGCAAGTGCGCCTTTAAATCACGCATTGCCATCGCCATGCCAATATTTTCAGTGGAAAACAATCGCCCGGTTGGGCCAATGGCAACCGCCTCTTTTTCAAGGCAACGTTTTGCAAGTGGTATGTCCGCAGTTATGGCGATATCATTTTTATTTATATGATCTGCTATCCAGTCATCCGCTTCATCCGCCCCTTCGGAGACAACAATTTTTTTAACTAGCGGACCACCATCGATCCTCATCCACTGATTACTGACAAAATAAACGGGCGTATCATGGCGGTATGCGACCTTTAATATTTCTTCTTTTACCGGGCAGGCATCGGCATCAACATAAATGGAAATAGTAATGATAAATTCCCAGGGATTATTGGACTTTCTCTTAATCTGGACTATTATTATCATTACAACAGAATGTTTGGAATTTAAAAATTCGCGAGGCGGTAATTGAAACGTAATATTGATGAGGAAATTGAAGCATCCGGACTTGAAAATCAGGTAGGTCACCTTCTGCGACGTGTGTTTCACAAAGCACGTAACCGGATGAAAAAGAAAATCGCCTATACGGGTCTTAGCCCCATGCAGACAGCAGCACTCACCTGTCTTCGTCTTAAGGGGCCGACCTCTCAGAATAAACTGGGCCGTCGTATCGGCATGGAACCGGGTAATGTTCACGGTCTGGTGGACCGGCTGCTTAAAAAAGGAATGATCACATCGAATTATGTTGCTGAAGGGCCGGGTTTACATATTCTTGAACTCACCGATGAAGGTAAGGCGGTTGTGGATAGGGTAATTCCCCTTGGGGAAGAAGCGAGCCGGGAGACACTTGCTCCTTTAAATGCGAAGGAAAAGGAACAATTTCTCGAATATTTAAGGCGTCTTTTGTGATCTATGGGAATTGACACTAGGATATGTACTGTTATTATCATAACAGAAACAAATCAGGAATAGGACTATGGCAGAAATAGTACTCGGCATGTGGACATCCCATGGTCCGACGCTTTCAACAACACCGGAACAATGGCTGATGAGGGTTAAAGCAGATAAGGCGCGACCATCTCATCCTTATAAGTTGGGCAATTATTCTTTTGATGAACTTGTCGATCTACGAAAACCCGAAGGTCTGGACAAACAGTCATCATTGGAAGAACGGACGGTTCGCCACGCCAGATGTCAGGAAGCTGTTACTAAAATGGCCGATATCTGGGCTGATGTAAAACCGGATGTCGCCGTCATAATGGGGAATGATCAAAAAGAAATATTTAATGATGATTTAATCCCGGCCTTTACGGTTTTTTCCGGTGAAACGTTATATAACGAGCCTGCCTCGGCCGAGCAGATACCCCTTATGGCACCAGGTATTCATGAAGCCGAAAGCGGCCATAACCCACCAGAATATACCGAATACCCCGGTGTGCCGACGCTTGCGGAACTGATCATCAAGTATGCAACAAATGACGGGTTTGATGTAACGCAGATGAAAGAACTTCCTCGACATGATAATCACTGGTCATCCGGCGTAGGTCATGCCTTTGGATATATTTACCGGCAGGTTATGCGCGATAATGTGGTGCCCAATATTCCTGTGATCACCAACACATTTTTTCCACCAAACCAACCAACAGCAAAACGCTGCTATGAATTCGGTCAAATGGTAGGTCGCGCCATAAAGGCATGGGACAGTGATTTGAAAGTGGCCGTGTTTGGTTCTGGGGGTATGAGCCATTTTGTTATTGATGAAGAAATTGATCATATTTTTATGGATGCTATTGCAAAAAGAGATGCAAATGCCCTTACCACCCTTGATGAAGGTTATTTTCAGACGGGAACATCAGAACTTAAAAACTGGATTTCAGCGGCCGGTATATTATTTGACACTGATCTTTCCGGTGAAATGGTTGATTATGTGCCGTGTTACCGATCCGAAGCAGGTACGGGAACGGCGAATGGTTTCGTCTATTGGCGTTAGGGGATAATGAATGGATAAAGCAGTAGAACGGGCATCAAAGCTGGATACGGCAACGATTAGTGATGCACTTGATAAACTTGGTATAAATGGTCAATGTCTTGGTATAAAACCCCGGGATCATAATTTCAGAATGACGGGGCGCGCCTTTACAATTCTATACGGCCCCGCTGATGTGGAACCGGGTACTGTTGGTGATTATATTGATGATCTTGATCCCGGAACAGTCGTGGTTCTTGATAACGGCGGCCGTGAAGATGCTACCGTCTGGGGTGATATTTTAACATATCTGGCCCATAAAAACGGGGTTGCGGGTACTGTGATTGATGGGGCCTGCCGCGATATTCATATGTGCTTAAAACTTGGATATCCTGTCTACAGTCGAAGTTATTCCATGCGTACGGGGAAGGACCGTGTGCAGGTGGATGCTACCAATGTTCCCGTAAATATTGGGGATGCCAAAGTACGTCCCGGTGATTTGATGCGCGGTGACAGTGACGGCGTCGTTGTTATTCCCAAAGAACATGAAGAAGAAGTGCTTGAAGCAGCGGAAGCCATTGAAGCAGCAGAAGAAAAGATCCGCGCGGCACTTGAAAAAGGCATGCGGCTTGATGAAGCCAGGGAGCAGAATAAATATCATAGTCTGCAAAGCAGGGAGGAATAATTTGTGGCTGATAGGAAGTTAATAGATAAACTTGGTACCTTTGGAACGGCAACAATTCATGAAGCCGTCGGTCAAATTGGAGCGCTTCCTGGTTATCTGAAACCAATATCACCGGTTATGAAGCTGTGTGGAACCGTTTTTCCGCTTCATTGTCTTGGTGGAAGCAATATTAACCTGCATGAAGCAATCTATCAGGCAAGCCCGGGTGATGTGCTTGTCGCAAGTGTTGAAGATACACCCGATGCCGGTTACTGGGGAGATATTCTTAGCTGTGCTGCACAGGAAAGGGAAATAACGGGGTTGGTAATTGACGGGTGCGTCCGGGATGCTGATGATATTGACAAGCTTGGTTTTCCGGTTTTTGCGAGAGGGCTAAATATTCTGGGGACTGGCAAGGAAAGAGGTGGTAGCATTGGGTGCCAAATTTCCATCGGAAATATTGAAATAAATCATGGTGATGTTATTGTCGGCGATCGGGATGGCCTCGTTGTTATTCCATATAACAGGATTGAAGACGTTATAGCAGCGTCAATAGAACGCGAAGAAAAAGAAGAAGACGTACGCCGCCGTTTAAGGAAGGGCGAAACGAGCCTTGAAATTTATAAGTTTCCTTAAAAAAGGTACTTATGAGGAATGGTTGAATGAATGACATTGACGCGAGAGAGCTCAGGAATTGTTTTGGTAAATTTGCAACCGGGATTACGGTGATCACGGCACTTGCGCCGGATGGTACCAAAATTGGTCTGACTGTTAATTCCTTTAGCTCCCTTAGCCTTGACCCTCCGATGATCCTATGGAGCCTTGATAAAAGATCGAATAGTGTCGATGCGCTAAAAGCCGCGCCTTATTTTGCCGTAAATGTGCTGGCTTCAGATCAAATGGAACTTTCCAATAATTTTGCAAGCCCCAGTGATGAAAAATTTGTTGGTGTTGATCTGATTGACAGTGATTATGACTTACCACTTTTATCGGAAACAGTTGCATATTTAGAATGCAAAAATTCAGGTACATATGAAGGGGGAGATCATCTGATTTTTATTGGTGAAGTGGTCAATTTCAAAATTGGTGATAAGAAACCGCTTTTGTATGCCAATGGTCAGTATGCAGTGGCAGCTCGCCATCCCGGTACCAAACTGGCTGACCCGGTCATAGGTGAAAAAGCATCAAGCGATGATTTTATCATTCCTTTGTTACTGCGTAGTTTTTGGGAAATTTCCGATCCCTTTTATCAGGAACTTCTCGATGCGGGAATACCCGTTGCACATGCACGTATTCTGGTTCATTTAAGCCATACTCCAAAGCTGACAGCAAGACAGATTGCTGACGCAATCAGGGTGGATATAGCTTCGGTTTCAATGTCTGTCAGTTGGCTTTGTGATAATGGTCATTTAACAAAACTTGATAATGACTGTCTTATCTTATCGGATCAGGGGCATATATTGCTTAGCGATGTGCAGTGCCGCGCGGAACGCTTTGAACAGGAAGTTCTGGACGGTTATTCGGCAGAAGAAATTGATTTGCTCAAATCCATGCTTCGAAAACTTATTTACCGTAAAGATGTCTGATTACTGGGTATTAACCTGTAATTTTTTGTAAGATTGCGGCCTTCCTGCTGCGGCATTGATAATCATATCGGGCATAACCGGTGTGCGGTTAAAATAATGTCCATCTAGAGCATCGGAAATGGCACAAACAAGTGCTGATGCCGCGCATCCCATGAGCGGTTCACCAATTCCTTTGGCGCCAACCGGGTTATGTGGGTCGGGTTTATCAACAGCACCTGTGATCATATCAGACGGTACATCCAATATGGAAGGAGGCTTTGCCTGATATAGACCGACATTTGCCGGCAGACCATTTTGGGGGTCATAAACCGATTTTTCCATTGCAGCCATGCCAATGCCCATCACGGCGCCGCCTCTGATCTGCTGATCCAGTCCCTGTGGATGCAAAACGGTGCCGCAGTCTGCCGTTGCGACATAATCAAGAATTTCATACTTTCCAGTTTCCAGATCAAGTTCGATCATCATAAAACCGGTTGCCAGTGCCGGTACTGTTTCATTAAGTGGTATATTATCCTTTGCAACACCGACAAGCCCGCTTCCGGCAATCCCGGCGGCAGATTTTCGCGTCAGGATAAAGATATCATCAGGGACTTCTTGCCCGTCATATATGCCGCCAAGCTCTATGGCGCGGGCTGCTACCTGTGCCATGGTCATTACCTTGCTTTCATCATTCACTGCATATACCGTTTCATCGCGTAGTTCATAATCGGCCGGTTCGCCGCCCATGTCCATTGCGGCAATTTCCTGAATTTTGGTTTTTGCATCCATGGCGGCAGCATAATTTGTCCGAGTGGTGGTAAAGGATGTGTTGCTGCCAAACTGCCCAAGCACCCACGGCAGGTTTTTGCGGCTGTCACCAGCTTCAATGATGCAGTTTTCCCATGAAAAACCAAGTACTTCTGCGGCGACACGTGTAGTTGTTGCGTAGGAATATGTTCCAAGATTACCAACACCGGAATGGATGTGAAGCTTTCCGTCAGGTTTGATGCACAGCAGACCGTCAAAGCCACTTGATCCTGCAGAATGGTAGGCCTGACCAATGCCGATGCCGATTACTTTTGTGCCGTTTCTTTTGCCGCTTTGGGCGATTTTTTCAGCATAGTTAAATTTTTCGGCTCCCATCGCCAGGGCTTCTGGCATATATGAACTGGTTATACCATGCTGATCACCATCATAATGTGTCTCATGATCCGGTGCGTTGATTTGGCGGATTTTAAGGCGATCAATACCAAGTTCTTTTGCCGCTTTATCCATCAGCGGTTCCATAATTACGGCCATTTGGTTTTGCCCCGGTCCACGCTGTGCACCACATGGCGGGCGATTGGTCATCACAGGAACACCACGCCAACGCATGGAAATGGGGGTATATACAAGTGAAAGCGCGCCGCCCGCACTTGATAGATCGGGAAAACCGGCATCTGGGCCATTTTGCTGAACAACATAAAGATCGGCGGCTAATAAGCGTCCATTCTGATCAAATCCAAGCTTCACCTGTCCCTGAAACCCTGAACGGGCGGAACCAAGATAATATTCTTCCGCGCGGGTAATTCTGAGCATGCATGGACGACCGATCTTCTTTGACATAAAGGCAGGAATAAACATGCAGGGATAGGCACTGCCCTTTGAACCAAACCCGCCACCACAAAATTCCGCGATGTAGATAATATCTTCGGACGGTATTCCCAATGTTTGCGAAAGGCCTGGCATCACAAAACTTTGACTTTGTGTTGATCCATAAAGATAACATTTACCATTTTGCCAATAAGACATTGAACTACGAGGTTCCATGCTGTGATGGCTGTTTGCTGCTGTAACAAAGCTTTCATCAATTATATAGGCCGCCTGTTCAAATCCGGCATCGATATCACCGTAACTCCATTCTTTTGAAGGCTCTCCCATTGGCAGTTTGTCTTCGCCTGCCTCCGCAAAATCACGGGCTGTCCACTTTATTTTTTTGGTTTCAAAACCGCGTGTGGCTGAATTCATATCATCATAAACATCGGGGCCACCCGGAAAAAGGCTGGTGAGCGGATCAATGGTAAATGGCAACACTTCATATTCCACCTTCACTTTTTCAATGGCTTCCGCGGCGATGGCTTCTGTTTCAGCCGCAATTGCAAGGATGGGTTCACCAACATATTTAGGATGATTGGTAAGCATTGGAACGCCGGGTTCAGGAGGCGTCGGCACGTCATCTTCGGTCAGGATGCCAACAACGCCATTCATGGCCAGTGCTTCGCTTGCATCAATATTTGTGACCCTGCCGTGCGGCATGGGACTAAGAAGCATTTTTACATAAACCATGCCATCAACTTTAAAGTCTTCAGCATATTTTGCGCTGCCGGAAACCTTTGCCCGGACGTCAGGCGGGGTAAAATTTTTGCCGATGATATTATAAGCCATGATGTGCTCCCTGATTATTGTTATGATTGATTTTAAGTGCTTGCTACATGTATTGCAATGTGAAAACTATTATCAGAATGGTTCCGGAACGACTCCTATATAGGCTTGTTGAAGCATTTCGCGGACTGACTCAAAATCTACCGATTTTGGATTATAAGATGTGCGTTCAACAGTTTCTTTAGCGGCACGGTCAAGGTCTTCTTCACGCATTCCAAGTTCCCTTAAACTTTTTGGAACACCTATACTGGTCGCAAAATCATAAATTCCCTTTGATGCACTTGTTGTGTTCATTGCCTTTTTTATCTGCTTCATAGCGTTTGGTGCGG
>JAUILB010000092.1 GCA_030432815.1 Alphaproteobacteria bacterium
TTATTGCCCCGGTCACACAAATAACATGGGATAAACAGGCCAGTCTTGATGAAACGGCAAGAGGGGCCGGCGGATTTGGATCAACAGGAACAAGTTCATGACCAATACCGTCAAACTCATCATCGCTGGTGGTGAAAGCACCATACCTGTCGAAGAGCTTTCCATAGAACGCATAATTGCCGAAGCTCAATCTGTGGGTTATCAGGAATTCAGTGTTTTTTGTAATGATCAAGAGGTCAAAAGTCCCGATGATTTCAGGATAATTCCGGGTGCAACCTACATCATTGCGTCCCCTGACGATGCCCTTAATCCTGATGACATAATAATAGAAGAAGAACATGGCACTTAGTGACGACCAGCTTGAGCGGTATGCCCGCCACATTATTTTAAAAGAAGTCGGCGGACCGGGTCAGCAAAAATTAATGTCTGCCAAAGTGCTTGTGATCGGCGCAGGGGGGCTTGGTAGCCCGCTTCTTATGTATTTGGCCGCCGCAGGTGTGGGCACGTTGGGTATTATTGATGATGATGAAGTCACTCTGAGCAATCTTCAGCGACAGATTATTCACCAAACGCCTTCCATTGGAAAAACAAAGACCCAAAGTGCGGAAGAAACTCTTGAAACAATTAACCCTGAGATCAATGTCATTACCCATCCATTGCGGCTTGGTACAGATAATGCCGAAGACATTATCAAACACTATGATATTGTCGCCGATGGATGTGATAATTTTACCACTCGCTTTCTGGTTAATGATACCTGTCTTAAATTAAAGAAACCGCTTATTTCAGGAGCCCTTAGCCAATTTGACGGTCAGCTTGCGACTTTTAAAGGATATGAAACCGGTCTTCCCTGCTATCGATGTCTGGTGCCTGATCACCCGACTGGCATACTCAGCTGCGCAGAAGCCGGGATTCTGGGTGCTGTTGCCGGTGTTGTTGGGACCATGCAAGCCGTTGAAGTTATTAAGGAAATTCTTGTGTTGGGTGATAGCCTTGCAGGTAAGCTTCTTATCTATGATGCGCTGACCGCAACAAGCCGAAAAATCAGCCTTCCAAAAGACCCCGGCTGCAAATATTGCAACAGCTAAAAACCATACAAAACACGGTCACGCGGGCTATGGCCATCGACCAAAGTTTTTATATTAACAACTACCTTTTCCCCCATCGCATGACGTGCTTCTTCGGTCGCTGATCCCATATGCGGTATAACCACAACATTTTCCAGTGAGGTCAGACGCTCATCCACATTGGGTTCATTTTCGTAAACATCAAGACCCGCCCCGGCGATGACCCCTTCTTCCAACACCTCAATAAGGGCATTTTCATCTACCACATCACCACGCGCGGTATTAATGAGATAAGCGTGCTTTTGCATTAACCCAATCCGTCTACGAGACATTATTTTATATGTATCTGGTGTCGAGGGACAATTAAGCGAAATTACATCCATTTGTATGATCATCTGATCTAGGCTTTGCCAATATGTTGCCTTGTAGGTTTTCTCAGTCCTGGTATCAAGCTGGCTACGGTTATGATAGTGGATTTCAAGGCCAAATGATTTTGCCCGCTCTGCAACGGCCTGCCCAATACGGCCCATTCCGATAATCCCAAGTTTTTTACCGCGTAGCCTTGTACCCAACATTCCTGTTGGCGACCATTTTTCCCAGTTCCCTGCCCGTAAAACCCGCTCACCTTCATTTGTGCGCCGCATAATTGAAAGCATTAAGGTAATTGCAATATCAGCGGTATCTTCTGTTAAAACGCCGGGTGTATTGGTTACAGTTATTCTTTTTTCCTGTGCGGCCTTAAGGTCAATATGATCAACTCCTACACCAAAATTGGCGAACATACGAAAATTATTGCCAGCTTCACTTATCACTTCAGCATCAATTTTATCCGTAACGGTAGGCACAAGAATATCCGCACGCCTAACCGCGGAGATAAGCTCTTCCTGGCTGAAAAGATGGTCATCCGGATTAAGTTCAACGCGGAATAACTGTTTCATCTGGTTTTCTATGGCTTCAGGAAGTTTCCGGGTGACTATAACAAGAGGCTTCATTGACATATCCGATTTGTTTCCGCCGCAAGTATATTTTGCATAAACCACCGTGACAATGAAAAACCATTCTTGACGAAAGAAGGATAAAATTACATAAGATAAAGGGAAATTTTTAAGACTTTCAAGTGATATGAATAATATAATCAGAACAATAATATTTACACTTCTTGCCCAGTTACAGATTTCTGCTGCACCAGCACAAATGACAGCACCTGAGCAGGTCATGGGAGCATCAGGTTATCCCTTGCCGAGATTCATGACACTGGACGATGATGTTACAAATATGCGCACCGGGCCGGGTCTGGAATACCCCATCGACTGGATTTATATGAAAGAAGATTATCCGCTCAAAGTAATTGCCGAATATGGAAACTGGTTTAAAGTTATGGATATTGATGGCTCAACCGGCTGGATTTTAAGGCATCTGCTTTCATTAAGCAGAAGTGCTATCATTGTTAATGGTTCCCAGGAATTATATAAATCACCCAGTGATAAAACGGGGGTATCCGTAATTGCGGAACAGGATGTCCTTGGATCGCTTCTGCAATGCGAGAATAATTGGTGCGAAATGGAAGTGGGCGGTCTTACCGGTTGGATAGAAAGCAGAAATCTGTGGGGAGCATTAGAACAGGAAACATTTGACTAGGAAATTAGTCTAACTATTTGCATCTTCCATATGAACAACGACACTAACACCACTTATTTTTTTACCTTCCGGAACATCCGGTAATGCGGAAATAATCAGGTCGTCCGCAGATACATCTTTTAGTTTTTCTTCATCTTTAAAAAAGATATGATGATGATCGCTCATATTGGTATCAAAATATGTACGGTTTGAATCGACAATTACTTCTTTTAAAATACCTGCTTCAGTAAACTGATGGAGCGTATTATACACTGTTGCAAGTGATACCTTCGCACCTGTTCCCGTTACTTCTTGGTGTAATGCTTCTGCAGTCACATGCCTGTTGTCACCGTCAAATAACAACTTCGCAAGCACGAGCCTTTGTCTGGTCGGTCTTAGCCCGACATTCTGCAAACATCTTAATGCTTTTGAATAAGGTCTTGTCATTTTCGTTTCTCTAATAACCAGTACTACTTTATATTTTATACGTTAATAAATCTTTTATCAAGAAAGCTGGATGCTACCTAATTAATCACCCGTCGCTATTCTTTCCATCAGTTCTTTGACGGTAGGAATAAAACCATTGCTGTAAAAAGGATCCTTGGCAAAATTAAAGGCAGAATGCCCCGCGAACATTAAATTGTCATCCAAAGATGCACCGTGCGCGATGTCCATAAGTGATTTTTGAATACAGAAACTGCGTGGGTCAGCACCACGACCCGTTGAATAATTTGTATCCGGATTTTGTGACCAATTGGAAAATCTGCACTGGCTTAAGCACCCCATACAGTTTTTCTGGTCTGTGCGTATTTCATCGGCTTTATCTGCATCAACAAATATGATCGTTTCATCAGGTGTCCGCAAGGATGTATCATAGCCCTGCTCAAGCCATGAAAGCACTTTCGCTTTATCTTGTTCTTTGACAAAATATTTTTTCTTACCAATTTGAACTTCAGTGTTAAAATTTTCATCAACGCCTGCTTTTCGACGAAATTCAACCTGACGTTCCGATCTGCCTTCAAGTTCTCTAAGGAGATTGTTTCTGACAGCTGAAGAATAAAAACCAGTGGGGCTAAAGCGATGAAGAAGAACATCCCCTTCTTTAATAGTTAGCAACCTTTCTTTCCAGTCTTGTGGTATTGGGCTTTCCTTGGTGAGAAGCGGTCTTGTACCAAATTGAAAAGCAATTTTGCCGATTTCAGAATTATCAAACCAATGTGCCCAATCACGTAGATACCACACACCACCGGCCATCAAAATAGGAACATTTTCCAGCCCGAATTTATTCATCATGGCACGCAGTGCCGCAACGCGTGGATAGGGGTCTTGCGGTTCACGTGGATCTTCCGCATTGGAAAGACCGTTATGACCACCAGCAAGCCACGGATCTTCGTACACAACGCCGCCAAGCCATTCGCCGAAATTTTTGTAGGCGCGCTTCCAGAGTATGCCGAAAGCTCGCGCCGAAGAAATAATCGGATGAAAGAAAACTTTATGGTTTGCTGCTATTTCCGCCAGTTTATAAGGCATTCCGGCACCACAGGTAATACCGTGAACCAACCCTTTGGTGCGGTTCAATACACCTTCCAATACAGGTTCTGCGCCGCCCATTTCCCATAGAACATTAATATGAATGCGTCCCCGACCAGCCGCAATATCATGGGCATCCTGTACCTGACGGACACCACCATCAATACCATATTGGATTAGTTCAGCATGACGTTCAATACGCGTCTTTCCGTGGTATATTTGCGGGATAACATCACCATTTTCGTCATAATTATCAGCGTTTACGCAGGAAACTGTCCCGACACCACCTGCAGCCGCCCACGCACCTGCGCTGGCACCGTTGGTAGCGGATATCCCTTTGCCGCCCTCGACAAGAGGAAGAACATCACTACCTGAAATATTTAATGACTCTAACGCTTTCATATTATCCCTTCACCGTAAATTTCCATTTACGGTCCGGATGCACATCCATGTACATCCGGTCATTTCTGTCAGTTAGACGATCCTTAGTCATCGTCGCCGGAAGCGTCGTCGTTTTCTTTGGCTTCGTCATTTAAGACCGCCTTCATGCTCAAACGCACTTTGCCGCGATCATCGATCCCCAAAACCTTAACTTTAACTGTTTCGCCCTCTTTTACAACATCTGTAACCTGTTTGACACGTTCATTTGCCATTTCACTGATGTGCACAAGACCATCTTTACTGCCTAGGAAGTTTACAAATGCACCGAAATCAACGGTTTTGACAACCTTGCCTTCATATGTTTTGCCTACCTCGGGTTCAGCTACAATACCGTTAATCCAGTCAAGTGCCGCTTTAATAGCCGCACCGTCAGGTGATGATATATTCACAACACCATCATCATCGATATCAACTTTTGCGCCTGTTACTTCGCAGATTTCACGAATTACCTTACCACCTGTACCAATGATTTCACGGATTTTGTCTTTCTTGACATGCAGGGTTTCAATACGTGGTGCATGCTGGCTCATTTCTTTACGGGCACCATCGAGTGCTTTATTCATGCTTTCAAGAATAGTTGCACGTCCGCCTTTAGCCTGCTCAAGGGCCACTTTCATAATATCTTCGGTAATACCAGTAATTTTAATGTCCATCTGAAGGGAGGTAATCCCTTCTGTTGTACCCGCTACTTTAAAGTCCATATCCCCAAGATGATCTTCATCACCCAGGATATCTGAAAGAACGGCATAATCATCACCTTCCTTGATAAGACCCATGGCAATACCTGATACCGGGCGCGAGATCGGAACACCCGCATCCATCAGGGACAGAGATGCACCGCAAACTGTTGCCATCGAAGAAGAACCATTTGATTCAGTGATTTCAGATACCACACGAATTGTATAAGGGAATTCCTCTTTGGAAGGCAGTACCGCGTGAACAGCCCGCCAGGCTAGTTTACCGTGGCCAATTTCACGGCGACCGGTAAAGCCCATACGTCCGACTTCTCCAACGGAATAAGGCGGAAAGTTATAATGAAGCATGAAGCTGCGCTTTGTCGTGCCTGTAAGGGCATCAACAAATTGTTCATCATCCGCTGTACCGAGCGTCGTTACACAAATTGATTGTGTTTCGCCACGGGTAAAGAGTGCAGAACCGTGGGTTCGTGGCAAAATATTTACTTCGCCAATCACCTGACGGACCGTATCAAGGTCACGACCATCAATCCGTTTGCCGGTTTTGATAATGTCACCACGAACAATGTCCTTTTCAAGGTTCTTTAGAATGCCGGCAACAAGAATTTCCTGCGCTTCATTACCTTCTTCAACGAACTTTTCCTTAACTGCGTCTTTTACTTCAGAAATCTTTCCTACGCGTTCCTGCTTGTCTGTTTCGGCGTAAGCGGCGCGTAAGCCTTTTTCAGCCATCTTGGTGATCTTAGCAATCAGGTCGCTGTGATCTTCTTCTTCAGGAAGTTCCCAAGGATCATTCGCAGCGACTTCAGCAAGCTCAATGATTGCGTCGATAACCACTTGCATTTCAGCATGACCGAACATCACGGCGCCAAGCATAATTTCTTCAGATAGCTCACTCGCTTGTGATTCAACCATCAGAACCGCATCACGGGTACCGGCAACGACAAGATCAAGCTCTGAATTTTCAAGCTCCTCTTCTGTCGGATTAAGGATGTATTCGCCATCTATATAACCAACGCGTGCGCCGGCAATCGGCCCCATAAAAGGAAGTCCTGAAAGGGTGAGCGCGGCACTCGTACCAACGATTGCAACAATGTCAGGATTATTTTCCAGATCATGGCTCATTACAGTTGCGGCCACTTGGGTTTCATTTTTGAATGAAGATACAAAAAGCGGGCGTATCGGGCGGTCAATAAGGCGACAGATTAATGTTTCCTCTTCGGAAGGACGTCCTTCGCGTTTAAAAAAACCGCCAGGTATTTTACCGGCGGAATACGCTTTTTCTTGATAATTAACTGTGAGTGGGAAGAAATCGATACCAGCTTTTGCTTTTTTGGCAGCTGTCACTGCTGTAAATACTGATGTTTCTCCGTAGCTTACCATAACGGCCCCTGCCGCCTGGCGGGCAATATGCCCTGTTTCGATTACCAATTGGCGTCCGCCCCAGGTAATTTCTTTTTTATGAATATTAAACATATATATTTCTCTATTTTCAACGGCTATTAATTTTGTTCGGTGAGTCCGGGGCCCATCCCCGGACCCACTGATCAAAAAGCCTTTGCATAACCCCTATGGCCATGCATTCATATTTCTTTTCTTACTTACGTAGACCAAGACTGCCGATCAATGCCTGATAGCGGCCTTCGTCTTTTTTCTTAAGATAATCAAGAAGCTTGCGGCGCTTGTTTA
Organism: Alphaproteobacteria bacterium; assembly: GCA_030432815.1. Taxonomy (GTDB): domain Bacteria; phylum Pseudomonadota; class Alphaproteobacteria; order Sphingomonadales; family Emcibacteraceae; genus Pseudemcibacter. The sequence goes on from JAUILB010000092.1 coordinate 7,040, forward strand.
CAAGCATTAATAGACCGCGACGTGAATGATTATCTTTGTTATGTGTTTTAAAATGTTCTGTTAGATGAACAATTCTGTGTGTCAGAATTGCGACTTGAACTTCAGGGGAACCTGTATCACCGTCTTTAACGGCATACTGTTTAATCAGTTCCTGCTTTTTTTCTGCAGTAATCGACATCGATAACTCCTTTAACAATTTAAAGTTATAAATTAAAAACGCGCACCGGTTTCAAATGTGTATTGCTGATTTCACAAAGGGCAATCAGTTTGTCGCCTTCCATGGCCTTCAGCGTTTGACCTGATGAGCTTGAAGGGGGTAAGCACTCTTTCAAATCGTCTAGCGAAATAAACCCGCCATTTTTAAGAAAGTCTGCCTGCTCTTCCGTTACGGCCAATGCCAAGATGTCGTCTAGCACGGTCATAACATTAAGAATCCACTCTTCAAGCGGCGCACTATGTACTAATTCTTCCAGCTTTACCAGTGAAATCGTATCCGATAAATCAAACGGCCCCACTTTCGTGCGTCTAAGGTGCGTTATATGACCAAATGTTCCTAATTTCAATGCCAGATCACGCCCCAATGACCTTACATATGTACCTTTAGAACATGTCATTTCAAAGGCAGCATTATCAACAGTGCTTTTTAGAAGCTTTAGATCAAATATTTCTACCTCACGTTCTTTTATTTCCACCTCTTCACCGGCACGGGCAAGGGCGTATGCCCGTTTCCCGTTAATTTTAACTGCACTGTAAGCTGGTGGTACCTGCTTAATTTTGCCCAGAAATGCTGGGATTACCTTTTTTATATCTTCTGTGTGTGGCCTGATATCACTACTATGGGTAATTTCCCCTTCCAAATCATCCGTTGTACGGGCTTCGCCCCACTTAACTGTAAATTGATAGGTTTTATGCGCATCCATGATATAGGGGATTGTTTTGGTTGCTTCACCTAATGCGATCGGCAGTACACCCGTCGCCAATGGGTCTAGCGTTCCCGCATGTCCTGCTTTTTTTGCATCTGTTAGATACCTGCACTTGCTTACAACTTTTGTGGAACCCATCCCATGGGGTTTGTCTATGACAATCCAACCATCTATTTTTTTGCCGCTATGTTTTCTGGCCATGAATGTTTATTTTGCTTCTTTTTTCCGAAGATCCTGTGCCACATGCTCACTATTCAAAAGCGCTTCAATATGGTCAGCTTCATAGAAACTGTGATCAGAGCTGAATTTAAGATTGGGAAGATATTTCATTCTTACCATTTTGGAAAGTTGTCCGCGGATATATTTATTGTTTGCATTAAGCGCGGCAACAATCTCAACTTCATTTATACCGCCAAGCGGCATTACAAATACTGTGGCATTTCTTAAATCAGGACTACATCTAACTTCTGTAACCGTGATAGAAACATTATCAAGTGTTTCATCCCTGATTTCTCCACGCGAAAGAATTTCGGCCAGAGCATGGCGAATATTTTCACCAACCCTAAGGACACGATGACTTGGCCCTGCATCATTCGAAAATCTTGATTTTGCCATTCCTACGTCTCTAAGGTCAAACGGCTTACCGGAAAATGCGGGAAGCCGATATTAATCCTGTATCCGCCTTTAATTTAGAGGTTACGTTCTATTTCCTCAACTTCGTAACATTCAATAACATCCCCAACCTTCATGTCATTGTAACTGACGAAGTTCATGCCACATTCAACACCACTTTCAACTTCTTTTACGGCATCTTTAAAGCGGCGTAAGGAACCCAGATCCCCTTCATAAACAACCGTATCATCACGAAGTAATCTTGCTTTTGCACCCTGACGAACAACACCGCTGGTAACCAAACAACCCGCAGCCTTACCCTTACCGGCATTAAAGATATCAAGAACATCCGCAGTTCCAATAATTGTTTCTTTAATTTCAGGTGCAAGCATTCCCGACATCACAGCTTTTATATCATCAATCAAATCATAAATGATTGAATAATAACGAATTTCCACACCTTCTTTTTGCGCAAGATCCGCAGCATTACGGCTGGCGCGAACATTAAAACCGATCACCGGGGCGCCCGTTGCTATTGCAAGGCCAATATCTGTTTCACTGATACCACCAACACCACTATGGACAATTTTACATTTTACTTCATCGGTATTGAGCTGCTCAAGCGATGAAACAATTGCACCTACTGAGCCCTGCACATCCGCTTTAAGTAAAATCGGAACCATTGAAATTTCAGCTTCTTTAAGCTTATCGAACATATTTTCAAGACTTGCAGCAGGTGTTTTGTTTTGCTCATCCTTAAGTCGATTAAGCCTGAAATCAACGATGCTGCGTGCTTTGGCCTCATCATCAACAACAATAAAGTCATCCCCTGCGCCAGGTGCTGAATCAAGACCGAGTAATT
>JAUILB010000093.1 GCA_030432815.1 Alphaproteobacteria bacterium
GGGGGGTATTGGCGGCGTTCACAGGGACGGCGAAAATTCAATGGATATTTCGGCGGATCTTGAAGAACTGGCAACTACGAATGTCAGTGTGGTTTGCGCAGGCATAAAATCTATTCTCGATATTGGTCGCACCCTTGAATATCTTGAAACCGTCGGAGTGACGGTTGTAGGTTATAAAACGGATTATGTGCCAGCGTTTTACGCCAGCAGCAGCGAATTCGGCGTTGATTATAATTATGATGACCCGTCAAAGATCGCCAAAGCGCTGCATGTTAAAAATGAACTTGGCTTAAAAGGGGGCGTGCTTATCACAAACCCCGTCCCGGAAGAATATGCACTTCCATCTGCAGAAATTGAAAAAACAATTGCGAATGCTATTGAAGATATGAATGAACGCGGCATTACAGGTAAGGATACAACCCCATTTCTGCTTGCGCGCATTGCAGAAACAACAGAAGGTGAAAGCCTTGAGACTAATATCGAACTGGTGCTTAATAATGCTGCGCTAGCCGCAAAAATTGCTGTGGCCCATAGTGCGTTATCCTGAAATACTGGAGAACACATGAAATCAGAGTATTTAAACAGCATCCCACGCATAGACCTTGGCGCTTTCATGAATGGTGATCCGTCAAGGCGTCAGTCCATAGCACAGGAAGTTGATGAAATATGCCAAGAAATAGGTTTTCTTATCATCGAAAATCATGGTGTGGATCAACATGTTATCAGCCGCGCATGGAACATTGCCGAAACATTTTTTGCTTATCCCGACCCGTTAAAAAAACAGGCAATGTCGGATGATCTGGGCTGCCCCAGGGGATATACCCCACTTGAAGGTGAAAGTCTTGCAAGAACAAAGGGGGAGGAAGCTCCACCTGATTTGAAAGAAACATTTAGCAGTGGCCCGTTATCACCGCCAGCTGGTCATCCGCCAAATGCGGATTTTCATTTTTTCTATGGTCCCAATATCTGGCCGATTGAACCGACAGAGTTTCAGAAAATCTGGACAGATTATTATCTGGCCATGGAAGCCCTGGGCTCAAGGTTAATGTCAATGCTTGCTGCAGCGCTTGGTGTTGATGATGATTTTTTTGTCACATATCACACCCATCATATAAGCGCGCTGCGCTGCCAGAATTATCCGACTACAGGTAAGCTACCATCACCGGGGCAGCTAAGGGCTGGGGCTCATACTGATTATGGCAGTGTCACAATATTAAAACCAGACCCGGCTGTAACCGGGCTTGAGGTTCAGTCACCATCCGGGACGTGGATTAAAGCACCGCTGGTTAAAGATGGTTTTATTATCAATATTGGTGATTTGTTATCCCATTGGACCAATGATCGTTGGGTATCAACAATGCACCGTGTTGTTGAACCTGAACAGGGCGGTGATGGGAGAGATGCCAAGCGGCAGTCGATTGCCTATTTTATGAACCCAAATTATGACGCAGTCATAAAAACGATACCCACCTGTCTGGATAACAATGGCAACAGTGCCTATGAACCTGTCCTTGCCGGTGATTATCTTATGAGAAAATTTAACCAGTCGATTTAATCAGTTAATTTAGATAGTGCCGTATATCCTGTCTCCGGCATCACCAAGTCCAGGTACGATATAACTTTTTTCATTTAATTTTTCATCAATGGCGGCGGTGTAAATCTGAACATCGGGGTGTGCTTTTTCAAGGGCTTCTATCCCTTCCGGTGCTGCAAGAAGGCACATGAATGTTATATTCTTTGCTCCGGCCTGTTTTATCCGGTCAAGTGCGGCATTTGCTGAATTTCCCGTTGCGAGCATAGGGTCAACCACCAGGTTAAACCGTTCATCAAGATTGCCGGGGACTTTAAAATAATATTCAACCGCATGTAAATCTTCGTGGTCGCGGTAAAGTCCCACATGGCCGACTTTGGCTGTCGGGATAAGGTCAAGTAACCCTTCCATGAGACCGTTGCCTGCCCTGAGAATTGAATGAATGCACATTTTGCGACCGGATAGTTTTGGTTTAACTGTCTTTGCGACGGGTGTTTCAATTTCCACATCGATCGTTTTTAAATCTCGTGTGACTTCATATCCCATAAGAAAACTTATTTCACGAAGAAGAGCGCGAAACAGGAACGGTGGTGTGTTTTTATCACGCATGATCGTTAGTTTATGACGGATCAATGGATGATCAATGTGTATGGCGTTGCTCATTTGCTTCTGCTCCCGGAGAAATTTTAGTTATTATTTGAAAAGAGAAAAACGAAAACCCGGCGGGTTAAAGTTTTTGGGCAGGTGATCATCAGGAATATTTGGCTGGTTTCCGTCCCTGATCGCGCTTAAATGCGGTGAGGCAATTTCAATCTTTGCCGCATGGAACGCATCCTGAATATGGCTGAACAGGTTGGAATATATTTCCGCCATGCGCTGTGGTTCCTTTGTATGGCCGTTGATCTGGTAGCTTACGTAAAAATCATCAAGTCCTGTTTGAAGCACGAATGGGGCAGGGTCTTTTTCCAAGCCATCGGTTTTTCCAGCAGCTTCAAGCAGGCATTCATGCACCTTCTGCCACGGAACGTCGTATCCAATAGTCACTTCCGTATGAAGCACAAGTGATCCTTCGCGGGCCTGCGCCGAAAAATTGATAATATGATTGCTAAGCACCATTGAATTAGGAATGGCAATCTCCACATTTTTGCGGGTGATGATGCGGGTAACAAACATGTTGCGTTCGATGACGTTGCCTTCGGCGTCCGCGATCCGGACATAATCACCAATTTCAAAGGCACGCATATATATTATCATGATCCCCGCAATAATATTAGCAACGGCGCCTGCGGAGCCGAGGGAGACAAGAACCCCCAGAAACAGTGAAGCCGCCTGAAACGCGGGACTGTCATTCCCGGGCAGGTACGGGAAAGCCAGAATAAGCGCAAACATGATAACCAGAAAACGGACAAGTTTATAGGTTGGATCAGCCCATTCGGGATAAAAACCGGCAAATTCAATCCGTTCACGTTTAAGTCCCTGAAAAAACAGTTTCAGAATACGAAGCCCAAAACGGACGATTATAAAGAGTATTATCAGGAACAAAAGATCCGGCAGGTAATTGATAAGCGCATCCAGTGTTAGTGCCAGATCAGCCAGGATGGCATCATATGCTGTTTGCATGACGGCCCGTGTTGCCGGATAAACGGATAAGATTGAGCCCAGTCCGACAAAAAATATTCCCGTTTTTGCAACAAATCCGATCGCACGAATTACCATTATTCGTGCTGCTTTGATATCCCGGCCGGTCAGCACATTATAGTTTTGAATGCGAAGTGTTTTAAATGAACCCGCATCCCTTTCTTCCTGTGCAGTTTTATATTTGCTGACAAGGCGGCTGGTGATTGTCCATAGAACGGCCCAGAAAATAATGAGCCCGACGATTGTTATGAGTTGTTGTGCCCACTCCGGCAGATTTTGAAAATATTCCATATCCGTCCCTTATTCCCTTTGGATCACTTTAACATCAATTTTTTCATTGTGAAATGCCGTATTTTTCAAAGCGATTTTTAGAAAAACTTCTCCTTATGCGACGAAGTGCAATTTTCCTGCGATAAGTGGTCGCATGTTGTTCTTGAAGTGATACGTACCATACATATCTGAATGATATGGAGGCAATAATGCAGCCACTGAAGACTGGATTAAATTAAAAAAAGGAAGAACAAATGACAACTTTTATACGCTATAACTTTATTGATTTTCTTAAAGATCACAATTATGTACCGCCAATGGAAGAAAGCACATTTGATGCTTTTCAGGAAGTAAGTAACCTGTTTGAAAAAATTAAAACATCTTTCACCGTTTCGTCGGATGATTATAGTTTCATGCATTTACTGAAAGATAATGGTTACGGCTTTACACCTATCCAGGTGCCGGTAAATGACAATGTTGCCCGACTTTCAGAAGCGGCGTAAATAAATGATTTCGGCTATTGAAATGTGCGCCCATTTGATCCATCCTGCGAGTATACAAAGGAGAGGATCATGGAGAATAAATACACCAAGCGCACATTTCTAAAAAAATCCGCTATTACAATGGCGGGCGCGGGCATGCTCGCAACTTTCCCCGGATGCGCAGATAGTTCACAAAAGACAAGTGCAGCACCGGATTTTAAATTTTCTCTGGCCCAGTGGTCCATTCACAGACATTTATTTGGTGGTAGCAGCGGACGCTTCGAAAATGATGAAGCGCGGCGCATGGCATACCGTAGCAATCTTGATGCGCATTTGCAGGGAGACCTGACCAACCTTGATTTCGCCAGGGTTGCACGTGAAGAATTCGGCCTTGATGCAATCGAATATGTTAATACCTTCTTTTTTGATAAGGCACGTGATCAGGCATACCTCGCGGAGCTTAAGAAACGTGCGGATGATCAGGGCGTAAGAAGCCTGCTGATCATGTGTGACTGGGAAGGGGCACTTGGTGATCCTGACTCGCAGCGGCGGGCGGCGGCCATTGAACGTCATCATCAATGGGTTGAGGCTGCGGCCTTCCTTGGCTGTCATTCGATCCGGGTAAATGCACAAAGTGCCGGAAGTTGGGAAGAACAGCGCGATTTAAGTGCAGAAGGACTTTCCCGGCTTGCTGAATACGGTGATCAGTTTAATATCAATATCATTGTGGAAAATCATGGCGGACTATCCAGTAATGGAAAATGGTTGTCCGAAGTGATGAATGCTGCTGGACATGATCGTGTCGGAACGTTGCCCGATTTTGGTAATTTCGCGATCAGCGCAGAGGAAGAATATGACAAATATCTGGGGGTTCAGGAACTTATGCCATATGCAAAAGCGGTGAGTGTCAAAAGCTTTGATTTTGATGCTAACGGTAATGAAATCAATATTGATTTTAACCGTATGCTTAAAATTGTTGCTGATGCGGGGTATTCCGGTTACTTGGGAATTGAATATGAAGGGGACGGGTTAAGTGAATATGATGGGATTCATGCAACCATTAACTTACTTAACCGGGTAATTGGTGAAATGTCGGCGTAACAAATCCAGGGAGGCGTTGATGGATAACGAACTTACAAGACGTAAATTTATCGAAAAAAGCGGTGTAACCATCGCTGCAGCGACGGGAGTGATGACCATGAGCGGAAATAATGAAGCAGATGCAGCGCAAATGTCCGGACAAAATATGATGGCAGGTGAAGGTGGTGGTGCTCCGGATGCGGCCCAGTTCGGAAAATCACTTTCGGGCATTGGTATAAGCTTGCTTGTTAGTGATGTGTCGGCCGCCGTTGAATTTTGTCAGAAAATACTTAAAGCAAATGCCATGTATGCCGACGATTCATTTGCAATCATGCGTCACGGTGAAAGCGTTTTTATGCTTCATGCGGATGGAACATATCATTCAAACCCGATGCTGGGATTGGTTGAAGGTCAGGACGGTCGTGGACGTGGTGTTGAACTCCGCCTTTATAATCAGGATCCTGATGAAGCTGAAAAAACAGCGCGTGAGGCGGGTTATGAAGTGCTGTTTGAAAGCCTTAATAAACCACATGGGCTCCGGGAGTGTTATATTCTTGACCCGGATGGGTTTTGCTGGGTTCTAAGCCGCCATCTAAGGGATGGTGAAGAGGTCGGTTAGTTATAACTTTCCTTCAATGTTTCCATGAATGCTTTAAGTGCTGGGCTGAGCCATTTTTGTTTATGGGTGATCATCTGAAGTTTGATTTGACTGTCAAATTTCTGAGTTAAATTGATCTCAGTGAATTTTCCCTGCTCAAGGTCTTTTTCAACGGTCATTTTAGGCAGGAACGATATTCCCATATTGGCAATGACGCATTGCTTGATGGCTTCGGCGTTATCAAACCACATCACGGGTTCAAGTTTAAAGCCGAGCGCAAGCATTTCACGGGTAAGGATAGCCCGGTAGCCGCATGTGGGTTCCGTAAGAATAAATTTTTCATCCTTCAAATCGTTCAGGGATACTTCAGCCGCCTCGGAAAACGGGTGATCATTATGGCAGACAAGAACAATTTCTTCTGCGCGTAATCCCGTGACATTAAAATCCGTGTCTGTGAACATTTCTTCCATCACAAACATCAAATCAATAGTGCCGGCACGAAGTTCATTTAAGGCCTGCCGGGTTCCCAAATGTGCGCGAAGTTTGAATGTAACATCTGGATGTTGTTCACGAAATTGAGTCAAGACTGCTGGAAGCAGATAAACGCAAATGCTGTTGGGAGCATAGATATTAAGCTCACCGATCATATCGTCTTTTGCTTTAAGACTTTCGATAAATTCATTTTCAATCGACATAAACCGATTGGCATATTCGAGTACGCTTCGGCCTTCGTCGGTGAGTCTTACTTTTTTACCCAAACGGTCAAAAAGGGTAAGGCGCAATTCATTTTCAAGCGATCTGATTTGGGCGGAAATACTTGACTGTGCGTAATTCAACTCTTCCGCTGTTTGCGAAAAACTGAGATTTTTTGCTAGTGTTCTGAATGTTTTAAGCTGTCTTGTATCCATTATGTATACTTCTATCGAAATTATCGATTAATATAATTCAATCAATTCGTTTTACTCGATTAAAGCTTTTTATTAGATATTCGTCAAGTCAAAAACTATGATGAAAGGAAACAGATATGACGAGTGTATTTACAATGGCTAAGATATCAGTAATGGTGGTAAATGCCTTTACCTATAACGGGGAAGGTGGCAATCCGGCGGGCGTTGTGTTGGACGCGGATAAATACAGCCAGGAAGAAAAGCAGGAGATTGCGCGGCTTGCCGGGTTTCCTGAAACGGCATTTGTGTCGCAGTCTGATGTGGCGGACCGGAAGCTTGAATTTTTTACGCCCAATAAACAAATTGCCCATTGCGGCCATGCAACGGTTGCAACATTTTCATATCTTAATCAACTGGGTGAGATCACTTCCCGACATTCATCCAAGGAAACAATTGACGGAAACCGAAATATTATCCTTGAGGACGGGAAAGCCTTTATGGAACAAAAACCTGTTTTCTTTAAAGAATTGGATAAAGATGAAATCGCGGATGTCATGACATCACTTTCGCTTGAAATGGATGATCTTTTGGAAGGGTTTAGCCCAATGATCAGTAACACAGGCGTAAGCTTTATTATAGTTCCGCTGGCGGATACTGCATCTCTTAAAAAAATTAAAACCGACCTTGATGCAATTAACGCCATGAGCGAAAAGCATGATCTCATCGGATATTATGCGTTCAGCATGGATGCTTTGGATGAGGGTCATGATGTCACAACCCGCATGTTTGCACCGCGTTATGCAATTCCAGAAGAGCCGGCAACCGGCATGGCGGCAGGAAATCTGGGTTATTACCTGTTTGAGCAGATGAATATGAAAGTGGATGAGATTATCATTGAGCAGGGCTATTTCATGGAAAAACCGTCAAAAAGCGAAATCATTGTCCGGCTTAATCACGATGGTCGCCGTTTGAACAATATAATGGCTGGTGGCAGCGCCAATGTTGGTAAAGTTATTAACGTTGAACTTCAATAGATAACTGATTTAATGTTAAAAGCACGGGCGTTTTACGTCCGTGTTTTTGCTTTAGGGCAATTAAGTTTGGGATTTGAAAAATATTGCCTTTCAAGTTCGCTTTCAGTGCAATAAGCTGCTTTAACAAAATATAATTTGTGAAGCGGGTTTTTATATTATTATGACGAAAAAATTTATATTTATTATTAGTGCATTCATTGTTTTATTTTCAAAATATGCGCTTGCAGATGCGCCGGACACTTCAAATGGTGAATGGCCGCATTATACGGGGGAACTGAACGGTTCCAGATATTCACCACTTGATCAGATCACAGCAGATAATTTTGATGATCTTGAGCTGGCCTGGTCCTTTTCAACAAGGAACCTGGGCAGCCGCCCTGAATATAAGCTTGAAGTGACACCGTTAATGATTGATGGGGTGATTTATGCCACGGGCGGAACCAGACGTACAGCCTTTGCACTTGATGGTGAAACCGGGGAACTCATGTGGCTCCATAGCATGGATGAAGGACTAAGAGGCGGTATGGCACCACGACAGCTGTCGGGTCGCGGGCTTGCCTACTGGTCAGATGGCATGGGGGACCAGCGTATTTTTTATGTTACGACCGGGTATAAACTGGTCGCACTTGATGCCAAAACAGGTATTCCGATAAGTGGATTTGGTTCATCCAATGATGGAATTCTGGATTTAAAAGTCGGTGCCGTGCAGGGTAATGAAGTACAGATTGATCTGGTGACCGGTGAGATCGGTTTACATGCAACGCCCACGGTGGTTGGAGATTTGATTATTATTGGTAATGCCATGAAAGAGGGACTTACTATTGATAATTATAACAATACCAAAGGATTGGTTCGGGCGTTTAATGTCAGAAATGGTGAACTGGTATGGCAGTTTGACCCGATCCCGCGTCCGGGACAATTTGGCAATGATACATGGCTGGATAATTCATGGGAACGAAACGGTAGCACCGGTGTCTGGACACAAATTACGGCTGATGAAAAAAACGGACTTGTTTATCTTTCTGTTGAAAGTCCGTCTTCAGATTATTATGGCGGGCACCGTCCGGGAAATAATCTTTTTGCGGAAAGTATTGTTGCGGTTGATATGAATACCGGAAAGTACCGCTGGCACTTTCAAGTGGTTCATCATCCGATATGGGGACATGATCTTTCGGCAGCACCACTGATAATGGATGTTGAAATTGATGGTCGGATGCGTGAAATTCTTGCTGTTCCCACCAAGCAAGCATGGCTTTTTGTGTTTGACCGTGTAACGGGGGAGCCAATTTGGCCGATTGAGGAAGTACCCGTACCGGCAGGTGATGTCCCGGGTGAATGGTATGCGCCAACGCAGCCAAGGGTTATGGAAAAATTGAATTATGGCCGCTCGGAAATGTCGGTTCCGGATGACCTTATTGACTTTACACCGGAAATGCGGGCAGAAGCCCTTAAAAAACTTGATCGATGGGTATGGGAGGATGCGACAATATATAATCCACCGATCCTTGGTGATGTGAATGGAAAACTTGGTGCTATCGCGCTTGGGAATTCCGGCGGCGGTACCAACTGGGCTGGCGGGGCGTTTGATCCGGAAACCGGCATTCTTTATGCGCCGGCAAATACATCGGCAATAAGCGGGTTATCACTTGCACCGCCTCCGGACGGTTATTCAAATGTAAATTATCTTCAGGGGCGTAGTGGTCAGCCGTTTAAAATGGCACTGGCCGGCGGGACGGGGCAAAACCCCGGTGCACCGGCAGAGGTGGATTATCCGGTTTATGACGGTCCGGCTGTGCAAATTC